>LVBC01000244.1 GCA_001604265.1 Spirochaetales bacterium Spiro_01 | reverse complement strand
CGATGGAAAGCATCCGAGATGATGTCGAAGAGCAGCTTCTAGAGGCTGCTAGGTGCGCAAGACTCAATTCGTACTCCCCATACTCCCACTTCAGTGTGGGAGCTTCTCTTGTATCGAAGGAAAGCGGAAGGATATATGCTGGCACGAACGTGGAGAATATCTCCTACGGAGCCACAATCTGTGCAGAGAGGGGCGCTGTGATGAATGCAGTAAGCGAGGAGGGAAGGTTCACCATAGGCTGTCTATGTGTGGTCTCCGATTCCGATCCACCCGCTTTGCCCTGCGCACTCTGCCTTCAGGTGTTGTCTGAATTCTGTAAATCTGATACACCAATCTTGTTGTCCGATCTCGAAGGGAATGTAGAGCGTTTCACCTTTGGTGAACTGCTTCCGCATCCATTTTCATTGTAGGACACCAAGAGGAAGTATTTTGAAAAAGTTTGCATTTACTCTCTTTGCCCTGCTGACAGTGCTGACAATGACCAGCTGCATCAGCTCGACAAAGCCCTTTGTGGATGACTTCTACAAGGATCCATCGATTTCGATAGAAGAGAAGCTCGAGGCCTCAGGCTCCAGTAAGCTGATGCTCTCAGAGCCCGAAGCGTACTTCGATGCGGATATCTTCAGAGAGAGATATCTCGAGCTTATCGAGGGCGCAGAGGACTACATCCTGATCTCGACCTTCCTCGGCTCCGACTGCGATGGTCTCAACGAGCTCTATCAGACGATAGCCAGAAAGGCCAGGGAGGGGCTCAGGGTCTACATGATCATGGATGGAACTTCATCCTACGATATGACTGATACCCGCTATGTAATGACCCCGATCTACTTTCTCAAGGATTCCGGTGTCCACCTCATCGAGTACAATCCACTCTCGTTCCTGAGGGCAGTGAACCCCAAGGCACTCATCGACAGGGACCACAGGAAGCTGGTGGTCGTCGATGGCGAATACACCTGCATCGGCGGCATGAACATGAACTACATCTCGCTCGGAGCAGAGGGTGCTGCGCTGCAGAGGGACAGCATGTACATCTTCAAGTCGGCAGACTTCTCCAAGGCGCTTACCGACCAGTTCGTCAACATCTGGAACGAGATATCCGTCGAGAAGCTCGAGAGAAGCTCCTTTGCCACGATAGAGGATGCCGATACATCCAGGAACACGCTGACAGGCTACCTCTTCAACCAGGGACCTGGAAGCGACCAGAGCATGAGCGCCATGTTCTCTGCCCTGATCAACTCGGCAAGAGAGGAGATCTACATGCTCCCGTACCTGCCGCTGCTGGATAGGAACATGATGGCCTCCTTCCAGAGTGCAATAGACAGGGGAGTGCACATCAAGATGGTCATACCTCTCGATATGAGAGGCTACACGAGAAAGGGTACTGCATTCTTCTTCGACAAGCTGGTCGAGATGGGTGTCGAGATCTGGTACGAGAAGACCGGACCGACTGTCCCGATGCTGCATCAGAAGCTGATGGTCGTCGATGGAAGGTACACGATGGTCGGCTCTCCGAATTTCAACATGCGCTCTATGAGACTCTCGTATGAGATCGCACTTGTGATCGACAGCGAGGAGTTTGCTGCCAAGGCCCTGGAGCAGGGAAAGGAGAGAGAGGCCAACATGACGTACATGGATATGGACTATGCCATCGAGAGCAAGAAGAGGGAGGGCAGCTTCTTCTGCTTCCTCGCTACATACTTTGGAGGTTGAAATGAAGAGATTGCACGCTTTTGTCCTTTTACTGCTGCTTTCGCTTCCTCTCTTTGCCCTCTCCTATGGCTACGACTTCGCCTACGAGGGCTACTCTCTCGATGAGGATAGCCACAACTCTCTGACTCTCTCGGCTGCATTCGACTGCTTCTCGGACAGGAATCTCAATGTGGAGTTCGGTGTCAAGCTGGGCTTCGATGACGATGGCTTCGGCTTCATGGGTGCAGAGGCACTCATCGGACTCTCTCCATTCAATTTCCTGCACCATCCACTCTCGTTCATGTTCACCAACAGGACGCACCTCTCTCCAGAAGTGGAGGTGGGAGTCGTCACATACAAGGCAGATGAGACCTATTACAGGTTCGGCTTCTCTCCAGCACACCTGGAGGATGTGAACTTCACATACGACTTCTTCAACCCCTTCGTGCTCTTCAACGTCGATGGTCTTGATTACGAGGGGTGGGGAATAGAGCTCGTAAGGGCCACCTACTACTTCAATTGAGGAGGAAGCGCATGAAAAGAATCCTGATAACTACTGTCATTCTGCTATGTGCTGCCCTTTCCCTCTCTGCAGGAAGGACCCACGATGTCTCGCTCTCATTCGGCCAGTACAGCGACACTTCAATGGAGCAGGAGGTGCTGAACCTGAGGTACGGAGCCACCATAGGACTTACGAAGAGGAGCGAGGTCATGCTCTGGGGAGCCAGCACACTGACACCGGAGCTCTTCGATGAGAACAAGGCAGGCCTCGGACTTTCTCTTGCACTGCAGGGCAACAGATCGACCGGAACGAAGGTCCAGGGACCCAGCTGCAACACTCTTGTCACTCTGGGCCTCATTGCAAGCGAGAGGAACGATGAGAATGAATTCAGACCTACGAGTGTCTACCTTTCTGTAACGCCGTTCTCACTCGGAACTCCGATAATGGGAAAGAGAGAGAGGATGTTCGAAGTAGGCGTCGAGTACAACTGGTGCGTCGAGAAGTTCAGCATCTTCATAAGCGTGCTGAACCTTGACTACTACATACACGGAACCTGGAAGGACTACTACAGGTAGAGACAAAAGGAGGCAGACTTCCGATAGAGGTCTGCCTCGTTTCTGTATACTGGATTTCTGCAATCAGACAAGCTTGTCCAGGGCCATCATCTTGTCGATTCTCTCCTGGTGCCTTCCACCCTCGAACTTTGAATCTATGAACATATCGAGCATTGCTTCCACGCTGTCAGAATAGGTGCAGCGGCCTCCGAAGGCGATGAAGTTGGGGTTGTTGTGCCTCTTTGTCAGCTCTGCGGTATAAAGGTCATGAACAAGTGCACAGCGGATGCCGGGAATCTTGTTGATGGAGATGGAGATTCCGATTCCAGTTCCGCAGTTGACGATTCCGAAGTCGTAGCCCCCCTTGAAGAACTCGTCTGCAGCGGCCTTTGCCATGTCAGGATAGTCTACACGACTCTCTGTCTGGACACCGATCCAGTTCACCTCATAGCCTCTCTTTTCCAGATGTTCCTTTATCCTTCTGGAAAGATCAACAGCACCGTGATCATTTGCAATCAATACTCGTGGCATAATTCTACTTCCTTGGTTATACTTTGTAGTAAAATAGTAACATAAGCGGGTAGTGAGGAAAA
>LVBC01000243.1 GCA_001604265.1 Spirochaetales bacterium Spiro_01 | reverse complement strand
ATGTATTCACCGGGCATCCGGTAAAAGGAGGATTCAATGAAAAAATTCTTGGTTATCCTATTGGTCGCAGCACTTGCTCTGACATCTGCATTTGCTGGCGGTTCCAGTGAGAGTACAGCACCTGAAGCTGCTGCTGCAAGCGTCGAACAGCATCCAGAGTACAAGGGCGTTGTAATGCTATATACCTCTACTGGTGAAGATGTAGTCCTGAAGCTAAAGGAGGCTTTCCAGGCAAAGTATCCCAACGTAGATATGCAATACTATTATGCTGGGTCCGGCAAGGTCGTCACAAAGCTCTCTACAGAGTTCGAGACCAATGCTGTTACTGCCGATATCGTATGGATGGCAGACCCATCGGCTCTCCTTACTTGGAAGAAAGAAGGCAAGCTCACACCTTACAAGTCCCCATTTGCTGCAGATATCAACGAGATCTTCAAGGATTCCGACGACATGTTCACAGCTGCAAGAATGATCATCATGGGTATCACATACTCGACAATCGCAACCAGCGACAAGGAAGCTCCAACTACCTTCTGGGATATGACAAAGCCTGAGTGGAAGAATCAGATTGTAATGTCCGACCCATCCAACGCAGGTTCCACAAAGACAACAGTCTATGCTCTTCTCCACAGCGACAAGTATGGCTGGGACTTCTTCAAGGCACTCAAGGCAAACGGCTGTGAGCTCGAGAGCTCTACAGGCAATACCCATAACAAGGTTGCAGCAGGTGCATACAAGCTCTGTATCGGTGTCGACTACAACACGAAGAACATGATGGATGCCGGTTCTCCACTCGGATTCCATAACACCACCGATGTCGTAGTTGCAGTTCCATGTCCAATTGCTATTCCTAAGGGAAATCCAAACCCGGAGCTTGCCAAGCTTCTCTATGATTTCCTGCTCGACCCAGAAGGTGGACAGAAGATCCTCGCAAATGACTGTAACATGACCGTCACAAACGCAAAGACTGCTATTCCTGAAGGCATGATCCACTCAGAAGATGCTGCAAGGATTGCACTTCCAGTCGACTGGCCAGATCTTCAGGCCAATGGCAAGGCAATGCTCGCTGAGTTCGATAAGCTTTTCAAGTAATAGTAAATCACCCTCTATCAGGCGGCTGGGGGTTCCAGCCGTCTATCAAGCAGACATGATCAATGAATAAAGTTGAATTCAAGAATATAACCCTGTCCTATGGTTCTAATGTCGTAGTGAAGGATTTCAGTCTTTCTGTAGGTAATGGTGAAATCATAGGAATCGTAGGTCCTTCCGGTTGTGGAAAGACTACCATAATGAGGGCACTATGCGGACTGAAAAAGCCCGATACAGGAGAGATATATGTAAATGGGACGCCATTCTTCTCAAAAGAGAAGAGGGCTAATCTTGCCCCTGAGAAGAGAGGTATCGGTATAGTCTTCCAGGACTATGCTGTTTGGCCACATCTCTCCGTTTACGACAATATCGCATACCCGCTCAAGAAGAAGAAACTGGCTAAGAATGAGATAGACAGGGAGGTGCATGAGGCACTTACCCAGGTCAGCATGCTCGGTTATGAGAAATACATGCCATCCCAGCTCTCTGGTGGACAGCAGCAGAGAGTTGCCATAGCAAGAGCTCTCACCTCATCCAAGGATCTCATTATCATGGATGAGCCTATCACCAATCTCGATGCGAAGCTCCGCGAGAGCATGCTTGTCGAGATCCGTCTGATGCAGGAGAGACTCGGAACCACGATTATCTATGTCACCCATGACCAGGAGGCTGCCCTCCAGCTCTGCGACAGGGTCGTAATCATGGACCAGCAGGGAAACATAAACCAGATCGGTACCGACGAGGAGATCATCGAGCACCCTGCAAATCAGTTCGTCTTCAGATTCATTGGCGTCTCCAACTTCATCCCTGTAAAGAAGGTCGATGGCAAGTACTGTCTCCATCTGGACAAGGACTATGTCTACTCCAACGAAGAGCCAAATGGCTGGGTAGAAGGGAATGTGGAGATGGGTGTCAGGCCAATGGATATGGTCTTTGATGACAATGGTCTTATCGAGGCCCAGATTGTCCAGGCTGTCTTCCTTGGCAACATGTACAACTATTTCGTAAGGATCGGAGACAGGGAGTACAGGCTCCAGAGAAGCACACTGGACAGTCTCGATGGAAAGGACTACAAGGTCGGCGACACGGTACATCTCAGCTTCATAAACGAGAAGTACTATCCAATTGAGGGAGGTAGTGCATGCTGATGTTCGACAAGAAGAACAGTGACCTCAGAAGAATGGAGGGAAAGAAGATCGGTATCGACCAGGTCCTTACCTTGCTCTGCTTCCTCCTGCTCATCATAGTCGTAGTTGCCCCAGTCGGCATGATCATATTCAACGCCTGCTGGGATACCCAGGCCCACAGGCTAGATCTTGGAATGTTCAAGACCGTCATCCTCCAGAAGGAGAATGTCGGTGCAATGTGGAATACACTCTTCGTAGGATTCTTCGCAACACTTCTTTCCACACTGGTAGGTATATTCTTCGCATGGCTGCTCGGAAGAAGCGACATTCCGTTGAAAGGGCTTATGAGATGGCTCTTCACCATCCCATTCATGATCCCTCCATTCCTCGGTGCAATGGCCTGGGATATGATGCTCTCGGCCCGTGGCGGTTACGTTAACAGATGGCTCATGAGTACCTTACACCTTTCAAAGGCCCCGATAAACATCAACAGTATCTGGGGTATCATCTGGGTAGAGGTCATCTACATGTTCCCATTCGTCTACAACCAGGTAGTAGCTGCCCTTGAGAGAATGGACCCGACTCTCGAGGAGAGTGCTAGAATTGCAGGTGCAAAGCAACTGTATGTAATCAGGCACATCACACTGCCTCTGGTAGTTCCTGCAATCTCGTCAGGTATGCTCCTCGTTCTGATTACCTCACTGGCAAACTATGGCATTCCATCGATGCTCGGCTTCTCGGCAAAGATCTACACTCTGCCGACCAGGATCGTAGACCTGATGGAGGCTGCCAACGGAAGCTTCATTGGTATCAGACAGGCTACAATCCTCTCGATGCTTCTCATCGTGGTCGTAGGTATTGCCCTGATCATGCAGAATAAGATTCTCAGCGTAGGTAAGTATGATATCATCAAGGGCAAGTCGATGCGCCCTGCTCTGATAAAGCTCAGAGCCACGAAGTATCCTCTACTGGTATTCTCCCTTGCATTCCTCGGAATCGTCGTTATCGCCCCTCTGGCAATCATCGTACTCGTCAGCTTCGTTAAGGCATATGGACTTCCGTTCACATTCAAGAACTTCTCGCTGAAGAACTACGAGACCATCATCTTCAAGAACAACACAGTTGCGATGTCGGTAAGGAACTCCCTCTTCCTGGGTTTCTCCTCTGGCTTCCTCTGTCTCTTCCTCGGTGTCATGCTCTCGTTCGTAATCCAGAAGGTAAGACCCAAGGGACGTGGCGTTCTTGAAATTCTCGCAGTTCTTCCGTACTCGCTTCCAGGTACCGTACTTGCAATTGGCTGTATCCTGGCCTGGTCCGGCGTCATTGCTGGTATCAACCTGTACAATACGATCTGGATCATCCTCATCGCATACGTTGCAAGATATCTTTCCTACACACTCAAGTCCTGTTCGGCATCACTTCAGCAGGTACACTCATCGCTCGAAGAGGCCAGCAGAATGTGCGGAGCCAGCCGTCTCCAGTCGCTGATGGATGTAACCATCCCTCTGATCAAGCCAGCTATGATCTCCTCATTCTTCCTGGTATTCCTCCCTGCAATGAGAGAGCTCACAACATCCGTACTTCTCGTCGGTCCGAAGTCGAAGACTCTCGGTGTTGCAATCTATCAGTTCAGAAGTGGTGGCTACATGTCGCCTGCTGCGGCCCTGTCGGTAATCACAATCGGCATCATCATGATAAGCAACGCAATCGTCAAGTACATCGTCAAGGATAGAAAGGGGGTGTGAGGATGGATCAGCTGGTTCTTTCGCATGTAACAAAGAAGTACAAAACAAAGACTCTTGGTGAAGTCACTGCCGTAAAGGATATCAACGTATCCGTAAGGGAGGGTGAGTGCTTCTCCATCCTCGGTCCATCAGGCTGTGGAAAGTCCACAACGCTCAGAATGATCGCAGGTTTCGAAGACCTTTCAGATGGGCAGATCTTCCTTGGAGGAAAGATCGTTTCCGACAAGGCAAAGAACATCTATGTACCACCAGAACATAGGGGACTGGGCATGGTATTCCAGGCCTTTGCAGTCTGGCCTCACATGAATGTCTACAACAATGTCGCATTCCCTCTGAAGGTCGCAAAGGTTCCTCATAGTGAGATTCAGCCAAGGGTAGAGGCAGCGCTTAAACACTGTAATCTCGATGGTCTCGAGAAGACCTTCCCTTCGGACCTCTCCGGTGGTCAGCAGCAGAGAATTGCACTTGCAAGAGCTATCGTCACCAACCCTAAGGTCATGCTTCTAGATGAGCCTCTTTCCAACCTGGATCCAAAGCTTAGGGAAACGATGAGATTCGAGATCAAGAAGCTCCAGCAGGAGTTCAACTTCACGATCATCTTCGTTACCCATGACCAGAGCGAGGCGATGGCCCTTTCGAATAGGATGATGGTAATGGATATGGGCAACATACAGCAGATAGGAACTCCGACCGAGCTCTACAACAAGCCTGTCAACAAGTTCGTCCACAGTTTTCTGGGACAGTCCAACTTCACCACCGTCAATATCGAGGACGGCAGGGTCTTTGCGAAGGGAATTCCTCAGGCCATTCCTGTCGTAGCTCCAAAGAAAATGAGCGGAGAGGTCCTGCTCGCTACTAGACCTAACACCATCGAGATAAACCATAAAGAGGGCTACAAGGCAAAGATAGTCAAGAGAGTCTTCCTGACCGACTTCACCGAGTATCTTGTTGGAGTAGGTGACCAGATACTCAGAGTCCAGACCCCGCATAGGAACATGTTCCGCCAGGGCGATGACTGCTATCTTAAGTTTCCAAGTCCTATGTGGTACGAGAAGACAGAAGAGAATGACCGGGAAAGGGCTAAGAGGCAGATAATCTGATGATCAGCTACGTCGAGATGGCAAAGAAGCGTACCTATGAGTACGTGGAATACAGCAAATTCTTTCATGTCCTCAAGGACATCCAGTATGGAGATATCGAGCGTGAGAGGCTCGATATCTTCCTGCCGGAGAAAAGAGGACCATTCCCTGCAGTAATCCATGTTACAGGGGGTGGTTTTGTCTATGGAGACAAGAGCATGAAGAAGATGGAGGAAACCTTTCAGTCCATCCTCTCTCATGGGTATGCAATCGTTTCTGTCAACTATTCGCTTTCTGACAAGGAAAAATACCCAGTCCAGATATGGCAGGTCAAGAGAGCCATAAGGTTCATAAAGCTTCATGCTGCTGAGTATGGCATCGACCCCGAGCACCTCTTTCTCTATGGAAACTCTGCTGGTGGCTACCTTGTCCTGATGGCCTCCTTCACAGACAGCAGGGATTCCTTCTTCAATGGGGACTATTCCAATGGAAGGGCCGGAGATCTTTCCGTCTCCACTACTGTACAGGGGGTTGTCAGCATATATGCTCTCGTCGAGCCGTATGATTGCGGCAAGATGATAAGGGCAGTTGGAAATGAACCGAAGTACTATGAGAATACACTTGAATCCCCTGAGGGGTACTTTTTCGGTGATGACATAGACAATATAAGGGATAAGGCAAAAGAGGCCTCTGTTCTCAACTATGTAAGAGAGGACCATCCACCTGTGCTTGTACAGCACGGAAGATGCGATAGAACCGTCAGTCCGAAGAACAGCTATGATCTGGTGACTGCACTGCTTGAGTGCAACGAGGAGAATGTCGAGTTCGAATAC
>LVBC01000242.1 GCA_001604265.1 Spirochaetales bacterium Spiro_01 | reverse complement strand
AGTTTCGGAACTTACCATCAATACTTTCATATATTAAAATTACACCCCATGCGATATGACAAGTCAAGGGAAAAGACTGCTCAAAATGCTCCTATGGGGTGTTTTTCGATATTCTATCTTGAGAGATACTCATCGAGAGAGGAGGCCGCTACAGCTCCGTCTCCGGTTGCAGTCACGACCTGTCTGAGTGCCGTGTTCCTGACATCTCCTGCAGCGAAGATTCCGCCTGCACTTGTCTCCATCCTTCCATTCGTCACGATGAAGCCTCTATCGTCCAGTTCGACAAGACCTTCGAAGAGCGAGGAGGCGGGAACGATGCCTGTGAAGATGAAGATGCCATCTGCCTCGATGACGTCTCCACTGTCCAGTGTTACAGATCTCACCTTCGTATCCCCGTTTATGGAGACGACGTTGGCCTTCATCCTGAGGTGGATGTTGCCTGTATTCCTGACCCTCTCCTGGAGAATCTTCTGTCCTCTGAACTGGTCTCTTCTGTGCACCAGGACGACCTCGCTGCAGAGGCGTGAAAGGTAGAGTGCATCTGTTAGCGCAGTGTCTCCACCGCCTACTACAACGACCTTTCTGTTCTTGAAGAAGGGAGCGTCGCAGGTTGCGCAGTAGCTGACACCCTTTCCCTCGAACTCATCCTCTCCTGGAACGGAGAGCTTGCTGTGCTTTGCACCTGTTGCTGCGATGATGCCCCTTGCCTGGATATCCTCGACATCGGTCCTGAGAAGGAAGGTGCCATCCTCAAGCCTCTCGATGGATTTTACAAGCGTGTACTCCACCTCGAGTCCAAGGCCATTGGCCTGCTTCTCGAAATCCTCTGCGAGCTTGAAGCCTGTAGTCGAGGCAAAACCCGGATAGTTCTCGATGTCGCTGATCATCATGAGCTGGCCTCCGACTCCCATCGGGTCGAGAAGGGCGACCTCGTGGCCATATCTCTTGAGGTATATTGCACTTGTGATGCCGGCAGGACCGGCTCCTATTACTGCAGCATCGACTTTTCTCATCTTGCTTTCTCCTTCAGTCTTTCAAGCAGAGCCTCCTCTGCATCAGATCTCCTGATGTAGACAGGGCCCTGTCCTATATCGTCTGCTCCATGCTCCCTGAACTGCTCTATTCCCATATCGACAAGCAGCAGTCCAAGTGGTCTTGTTCCTATCCTGTCGACTGTAAGCTCCTGTCTCTCTTTAAGAAGTGGTCTCAGCTTATTGGCAAAGGCAGCTGCATCCGGGCCTGTCAGATGGATGAGGTCGTATCCGGAGAGCACCTCGACAAGGTTCTCTGCATTTCCATCGATATCATCCATCAGGGCATTTCCCTCGCAGTCGTAGAGTCCGAGGTAGTACCTCTTCTTCCTTGCATCGATGCAGGAGAGGATAGCGCCCCTGTTCGCACCGGATGAGAGTGCAAGCGCCTTGAGAGTAGGAACAGAGACAAGAGGCTTTCCTGTCGCTGTTGCAATGCCCTTGAGGCATGCCATGCCGATTCTGAGCGAGGTGAATGCTCCGGGACCTCTGGTGCAGACGAGAAGGTCCAGCTCAGGAAGCGATATTTCCTGTCTTGCGCAGAGCTCCTTTATCTCGGCAAGCAGCCTCTGTGAGTGCTGCATCGGAAGCTCGAGCATCCTCTCTTCGAAGCCCCGTTCGCTTCTGAGTCCCAGATGCAGTGTATTGGTCGATGTATCTACCGAAAGTACATTCATAGTTCAAGTCCTCTGATCTCGATATCTCTCGAAAGGTCCTCGTTGATCGTGAGATCAACATAGATAGTATCCTCGGGAAGCATATCCTCTATCTTCTCGCTCCACTCGATGAGTGCAACTCCATCGGAGTAGAGGAAGTCCTCTCCTCCCATCGATTCGAACTCATCCTCTCCGGATAGCCTGTAGAGGTCCAGGTGGTACATCTTGAGCCTTCCATCGTACTCCTGGACAAGTGTAAAGGTAGGGGAGACGATCGCTTCCGTGATCCCGAGCTCTCTTGCAAAGCCCTTTGCAAATACTGTCTTTCCCGCACCAAGGGAGCCGCGAAGGGAGATTACAGCACCTCTTGTGACCTTCTGTGCGACCCTTCTTCCGACCTCCTGTGTCTCCTTCTCGCTGTGGCTTGATATGTGCATGATACTGCTTTTAATCCTCCAGATCGAACTTCTGCATATTCACGGTTGCAAAACCGTGGGTCCTGTCATCCTCGTCAAGGGCCCTGAGCTCCTCTTCGTAGCCATCGTCCTCTCCATCGAAGGAGTTCATCTTCTCCCTTGCCTTGTCGGTGTCGGGAGTCTTCACATACTCCTCTGTGATGACATCGCCGAAGCTCTCTCCGGTCTTCTCTGTATACTCTGCCATCATCGCCTGGATCTGTCTGTCCTCAGGTGCTATCTGGCGGCACTTCTCGATCCACTTCTTCGCTTCGTCGTACTCTCCATCCACGAGGTGGAGGTATGCAAGGTTGTTCATCAGAGTGAAATTGTCAGGCTCGAGCTCGATTGCGATGTCGAGATAGCTCTTTGAAAGGTCCCTTCGCTTTGTCTCGAGACAGCAGATGGAAAGCTCGTTGTAGATGTCGCTGTTGCTCTCTCCGAGCTCGAGACACTTCAGGAAGGACTTCTCGGCCTCCAGGTAGAGCGCCTTCTTCCTGAGTGCCCACCCCTTGATGAAGTGTCCGTGCCAGATTTTCGGATTCTTCTTCAGGAACCTCTCGATCGATTCGAGGGCCCTGTCCTCCTCGCCCAGCATCATGAAGTCGTATGCCTG
>LVBC01000241.1 GCA_001604265.1 Spirochaetales bacterium Spiro_01 | reverse complement strand
CATGCCGCCTTCTTCCTGGATGACGAAGAGAGCGCAGGGCTTTCCTGTTGTCTTCTTTACATCCTCGAAGACTTCATGGGTCTTGAGTCTCTCGCAGCCAAGGCCGACGATGATCACAGCACCGACATTCGGATGGTTCGCCATCGACTTCAGAGTCCTGGCAGTGAGCTCGAGATCGAAGCCTATCTGGCCACAGCCGAGGTTGTGACGGAGAAGAACCGCACCCGGAATCGCCCTCGCGATCTTCTCGGCCGCAGTATTCGCGCAGAAGACATTCGAGATAACGGCAAGGTGGTTCCTGACACCGACTCCACCGTATGGCCTTCTATAGCCCATGAAGGTCATCTTCTTTCCACTATACGGTCCTGTCCATTTCTCCTTCGTTCTTTCGGAGTGCTTTCTGTCGGCACGCTCTGTTCTTCCTCTCTCGCAGACGAGATTGTGGCGATGTATCCACTCTCCTTTCCTGATGTCCTTGCTGGCAATACCGATCTCCTGACCGTACTTGATTATCGCAGAGCCTTTGGCAATATCGTGGATTGCGATCTTGTGCGCCATCTGGATATCGTCCAGAAGCTCGACTCTACCTTCTTCTGTGACAATGTGGTCCCCACGCTTTCCCTCTTCTAGGAGAACGGCAACATCGTCACCCTTCCTTACAACAAGACATCTTCTTTCCATAGTTATCTCTCAATCAAGAAATGCACCCCCAAAAAGGGAGTGCAGTCCATTCTACAAGCTATTTTCTCCGATGACCCTTCGAATTCCACTGCCATCAGCATTCCAATCACGGAATAGCAGCTTCATCTGATCGCCCATCGAGAAGTCCTTTACGCCCAAATCGATATAGTACTGGGCATCCTCTACGCTCTGTATCTCGCAGCGAGGTCTGACTCCGTGCTCGAGTGCGCACCTTATCACATCCCTCTCGACTGCTCTTACCTTTGCAGTATTGTCCTTGAAGTCCAGACCCGAGCTCATCGAGTAGTCTGATGGACCGAACTGGACCATATCGACACCGGGAACAGAGAGAACCTCATCCAGCACCTTTATGGTCGAGTTCTTCTCGATCATGAAGCACCTTACGATGTTCCTCAGCCTCCTTGCATGGTTGGACTGTGTCGTCCAGGGCTCCCAGCCTATGAAGCGGTTGTTCGGAAAGCCGTAGATGCCTCCATCCTCCGGGGTCTCTGCAGTTGTGAGCCTGATGCACTCTCTTACCTCATCTGCATTCCTGCAATCGACGAAGTTGATCGCCTGGAAGCCGGAGGCTATGGCCTTCTGGGCAACGAAGCCCCTGTTCTGGAAGTCGACCTTTATCATGGAGGACATTCCGTGGAGCTCTGCTGCGATGCAGAAGTTCCTCAGCTCCTCAAGCGTATAGGAGGCGTACTCTGCGACGAACTCTGCATAGTCGAAGTAGCCTGTGCTGCCAAGCCCCTCCACGAAGAAGGTCTGGCTGGTCCATATTCTTGTTCCAACTGTAGGCTTGCCTTCGTTGAGAAGAGTCCTGAATCTGTTTTCCTTTGATGCTGCCATACTCAATGTCCAAAAATGTTGGGGTTCTTCTTCTCCTCGGATCTGTCGGTCGCCGAAGGTGGCTCGATCGAGAGTGCCGTGATCTCGGCTCTCCACTCCGGGGTCATCCTGATGTCCACAGCTGAGAGAGCGAGGTCGAGCTGCTCGAGATTCTTTGCACCGATCAGAGGACATGTGACTGCAGGATTGCTCATTGCCCAGGCAATTGCAAGTGGTGTCGGGTTGACACCGTGTGCCTCTGCATGTGCGACAAAGTCATCTGCGACCTTGAAGTTCGCATCGTCGATGTATCTGCCAGAGTATCTGGCACTCTTTGTAAGACGACCCTCTACATTGAGGTTTCCACCCCTGTACTTGCCGGTAAGAAGTCCTGCTCCGAGCGGTGAGTAGGTGATTACACCTAAATTCTGGTCAGCACAGAGCGGGAGGATCTCGACCTCGGACTGTCTCTTTACAAGATTGTACATTGGCTCGACGACCTCGAATCTTCCCAGGCCCTCGCGTGCTGAGATCCCAAGAGAGAGAGCAATCTGCCAGGCAGCTGCGTTGCTTATTCCTGCATATACTATCTTGCCCTGTCTCTGCAGATCGTCAAAGGCCCTGATGGTCTCCTCGATGGGAGTGACAGGATCCATGTGGTGGATCATGTAGATATCGATTCTATCGGTCTTCAGCCTCTTGAGGGACTTCTCGACCTCGAGCATTATGTGTCTTCTGGAGAGCCCGCCGTCATTGTCCGGCCTGTTCCATCTGGCATTTCCGACCTTGCTGATCACGATGCAGTCGTCTCTCTGGCCCTTCATGCAGTTTCCGAGAATCTCCTCTGCCTCGCCACAGCGGTTCTGGCCGTAGATGTTTGCACAGTCGAAGAGGTTGACACCCTTCTCCCTGCAGCGGTCGAAGAGCTTTTTTGCCATTGCCTCATCGACACCACTGGCGAAGTTCATTGTACCGAAACCCAGCTGGGAGACCTTGATGCCTGTCTTGCCAAGAACTCTGTATTCCATACTCTTTTCTCCTTAGAATTATTTGTTTTCTGCGTTCTTTGCCTCGTACTGCTCGAGAGCATCCTCGCTGAGTGCACTCTTGCCCCTCTTAGAGAAGAGAGGAGAGACGAGCGTGAGGATAGTCACTGCAAATATGATCGGGGCAATTGGTGTCTTTGCGCAGCATTCGATAAGATATCCAAAGTAGTTTCCATCTGCAAGGAGCATCCACCTTCTGAGGTTCTCCTCCATGAGAGGACCGAGGATCAGGGAAAGGACGATCGGAGACCTTGGAATCTCGAGCTTGGCAAAGGCGTAGCCGAGTGCTGCGAATACCAGCATGACCTTTATATCGAAGAGGGAGTTCTGGACACCGTAGGTTCCCACGACGCAGAGAACGAGGATCATCGAATTGAGAAGGTACGGTGGGAACTTCAGGAGCTTTGCAAAGTATGGAGCTCCGGTAAGTCCGAGTACCAGGATCATGATGTTGATGATGAACATGCCGATGAAGATCGCAGAGACCAGTGGATAGTTCGTATTGAAGAGGTTCGGGCCCGGCTGCATGCCGTGGATGATGAAGGCACCCATCAGGATTGCAGTTACCGAGTCACCTGGAATTCCGAGTGAGAGCAGCGTCGTCATTGCACCGCCACAGCAGGCGTTGTTGGCAGCCTCGGCGGCGATAATGCCTTCGATTGCACCTTCGCCCATCTCATCAGGATGTCTGCTGAGCTTCTTCTGCTGGGCATAGGCGATGATAGAGGCTATCGTTCCACCAGCTCCAGGAATTGCACCTACGATGACACCGATGACCGAGGAGCGCATCAGATTGCCGAAGTACTTGCCGATGTGCCTGAAGCACTCGAAGGTGTTCTTTACCTCCTCGATGGCGCCGCTTCTGTCTCCGCCTGCCTTTCCGAGCGAGAGCATTATCTCTGTAAGACCGAAGAGACCGATCATTGCAGATGTGAACTGGACACCTGAGTTGAGGTAGAGGGAGTTGAATGTGAAGCGAGGTACGGCCGACTGCGGATCGAAGCCGATAGTGGCGATGAGAAGGCCGAAGATACCTGCCATAAGACCCTTGATCGTAGAGCCCTTGCTTATGAAGGCGATGATGCTTATTCCGAAGATCGATACTGCAAGCATCTCGAGGCTTGTGAACTTAAGAGCAAAGCGCGCGATGATCGGCGAGATCAGGGTAAGTACGATTACAGAGAAGATGCCACCGATTGCAGAAGCAGCTGTTGCAACACCGATTGCAAGTCCGGCCTTTCCCTTCTTCGCAAGTGGATAGGCATCGAGAGTCGTCATTACTGCAGATGGTGTTCCTGGGATATTGACGAGCGTTGCTGCGATCGAGCCACCGTAGTTGGCGCCGCAGTAGACACCGAGCAGCATCAGAATTGCAGACTGCGGTGCCATGCCGTAGGTCAGTGGCAGCAGGATCGATACTGCCATGATGGCAGAAAGACCGGGAAGCGCTCCGATGATGATTCCCAGCAGAGAACCACCCACGAGAGCGATCAATGTCGTGATGTTGAAGAGACTGAGTCCCGCAGTGTATAGAGATAATCCAGACATGTTCAGCCTCCTAGAAACCTATGAAGCCCTTCGGAAGAGGGACCTTCAGAAGCAGTGAGAACGACAGATATACGATAATGGTGAATGGAACACCATAGATAATGCTCTGTTTTCTGCTTCCACCGAGGTAGTTGATCATGAAGATGGTGAAAGCAAGCGTTGTGAGGACGAAGCCAAGAACACCGATAAGAAGTGCATAAAGGACCATGGCGACCATGAAGATTCCGACCTTTGTGCAGAGAGCCCTGTTGAAGGAGAATGCGACCTTCTCTCTTCTATGCATTGCCATGATAAGCAGGGCAAGCGACAGGAGGGCCAGAAGGAATGCCAGGGCGATAGGATACATTGCAGGGTTGCCTGCCAGTCCATCCTCCATTGTGGAAAAGCTCATCGCCTCCAGAAATACATACAGGGATACGAGCAATCCGGCAATTCCGGAAATATAATCTTTCATCTAATTGAGAACCCCTTTGCAGAACTACAGCTCCGCCCAGGAG
>LVBC01000240.1 GCA_001604265.1 Spirochaetales bacterium Spiro_01 | reverse complement strand
GGTAATTATATGAAGAAACTAGTACTCGCATTGGTACTTCTTCTCGTAGCTGTCTCCCTGTTCGCTCAGGGCACAGCAGAGGCCAAGACCGCTTCTAAGGCTCTCGATCCTTACAAGCAGCCATCTGGAAAGTTCGTCTGTACTCCACAGATGATCGGTTATGAAGATGCTGAGATCGAACTCACATGGCAGCCAAACCCATCACAGTCCATGTCCTCTTCCATCCCATCTCGTGTCGAGGTCATCACCAAGCACGTCAAGGAGTGGGTCGAGAAGCATCCAAACGTAAAGGTCATCCCAGTTGGTACAACAGCCAACATCAACGACAACATGGCAAAGCTCCAGATTTCCGTCGTCGAGGGTGGCGCTCCTGATCTCGTAGCTGTCGACTCCTTCGTCATGCCACAGTTCCTCGAGTATGCTCAGGACATCACAGATGCAGTCAAGAAGGCCGGCGTCGATCCAGAAGACTTCTTCCCATATGTCAAGGATCAGGCAATTGTCGACGGACAGCTCAAGGCTCTCTGGTACACAACCGATGTTCGCGCTCTCTTCTACAGAAAGGACCTCCTCTCCAAGGATCCTGTTACTGTCGATGATGTAATCGAAGCTGGCAAGGCAATGAAGGGCAAGGTAGAAATGCCTCTCATCTACGTTGGCGGCAGAGGCGAAGGTTCTGTCAACAACCTCTGGGGTCTCTACTGGTGCCAGGGCGCCAAGCTCACCAATCCTGATGGAACAATGGCCATCGACAAGGATCCAGGCAAGAGTGCTCTTACCAACCTCTACAAGTTCGTCAAGAGAACAATCGACGAGGGTATCACTCCTACCACCATCATCAACTACCCAAGAGATGCTGCAATGGCTGGCGATATCGCTGCAGGCAAGGTCGGTATGTTCATGTCCAACACCTCTTCCATCAACAACATCCGCCTTATCATTGGTAAGGAGAAGTTCGATGAGACATGGGCAATGTGTCCACTTCCTGTAATGGAAGCAGGCCAGAAGTCGACCTGTTCCGCTGGTGGCTGGACAATGATGGTCTTCGCAAAGGATCCTCTCAAGAAGGAACTTGCTGCTGACCTCGGATGTGCTCTCTTCATCACTGACGACGCTGCTTACGAGTATCTTGGAAGCGAAGGCTCCCTCCCAACTCAGGCTCATCAGTTCCAGAAGTTCGATTACATCACCTCCGATCCTCTCTTCGTAAAGCAGATCGAGTACCTCGACTCCGCTTCCACAAGACCAGGCAAGGATGCAATCTACAGTGTCATCTCTACCGAAGCACAGGTAGGTCTTGGCAACGTCATCACCGGTTCTGCTACACCTGAGCAGGCTGTTGAGACTGTCATCAAGAACGTCAAGAACAACTAGTATAAGGAGTTCATGAACAATGCAGAATACCAGAAAATCTGCATCGGTTCTAAAGCGCATAGCCCAGGGGCCAGCCCCCTGGCTAGCGCCTATGTGCATTGTATTGGTAGCTATGTTCATCGTACCTACCGTACAGGTAATAGGATATAGCTTTACTGATGCAAAACTCATAAGCAAGACAATCAACTTGACACTTAAGTCCTACAAGGTAATCTTCACTAACGAAGCTACCTATGAAATCCTGAAGAACACATTCATCTTCGTCTTCTTCTCCGTCATCTGCCAGACCCTTCTGGGTCTTGTCATCGCACTGGCAGTCGACAAGGGCGAGAAGCTCAACATGAAGGGTTCTGTAACAGTCCGTGTCGCCTCGCTGCTCTCATGGGCAATTCCGGGCGTAATCGTCGGTGTAGTATGGTCCTTCATGTATACAGAGACTGGTACAGGCTACGTCGTCTACCTTCTCAAGAAGATAGGCTTCCAGAACGTCACCTTCCTGACCAATCCAAAGCATGCGCTTGCATGTACGATATTCGCAAATATATGGCGTGGTACAGCCCAGTCGATGATCCTCTCATACGCTGGTCTCAAGACCATTCCAAATGATATCATCGAGGCTGCAGACATCGATGGTGCCAATAGCAGACAGCGTCTGTGGTACGTCATCCTGCCTTCGATCTTCTCGGTAATCTCCACGAACATCATCCTCAACACGATCGGTACCTTCAATACCTTCGATATGATCGTATCTCTCACCGGTGGTGGTCCTGGCAGAGCAACCGAGGTACTGGCAATGACCAGTTACAACTCGATTTTCGGCTCATTCAACCTTGGAAGAGGCTGTGCATACGCAGTTATCCTCCTCTTCTTCAACTCCTGTATGGCCGCTATCTACTTCTATATCCTCGCCAAGAGGGAAAAGTGAGGAGGGTGAAATATGGCTTCTAAGAAACAGCAGATCCTCCTGACGAAGATCGGCATCTATCTGCTTTTTGCACTGATCGTGGTATTCTTCCTGTTCCCGCTTCTGTGGGTACTTTCGCTTTCGCTCAAGACAATGCCGGAGCTCTTCGAGGTTCCACCTCGCCTGATCCCGCATGGCATGGCAATCGAGAATTACAAACAGGTTCTCTGGATGAGCGACGTAATCACATACCTGAAGAACTCGGTATTCGTAGTCTTCTGGACCATCGTGATCACGCTTCTTCTGATAATCCCTGGTGCCTATGGTCTCTCCCGCTTCCGCTTCAGAGGCGCAAGGACTCTCCAGTTCGGAATCCTCATCTTCCAGATGATCTCCCCGCTCATCATCTCGATCCCTCTCTACAGGATGTTCTCCAAGCTGAAGCTCCTGAACAACTATCCAGCGCTCATAATCGTGTACGTTGCACTGGCAATCCCATTTGCGTGCTGGTCCCTGAAGGGGTATCTTGATACTATTCCGTACTCTCTCGATGAGGCAGGTATCATCGATGGCTGCAACAGGATGCAGGTCCTTCTGCTGATACTCCTTCCTCTCATCGTTCCGGGAATCGTCTCGGTCGTAATCCTCATCTTCGTAAGAAGCTGGGCACAGTTCATCGTTCCGTTCATCCTCTTGAGCGACTCGAGAAAGTTCACCATCTCCGTAGGACTTGTAAACCTCCAGAGTACTGGCGAGACGGTCACTACCCACCTTCTTGCTGCCGGTTGTATGATCGGTATACTTCCAACTGTAGTCGTTTTCGTCGTACTTCAGAGATTCATCGTATCTGCATTGACCGCCGGTGCCGTTAAGGAGTAATAGAGAAACATGTATTTCTATAAGGAAAAGCTCGATCTCCGTATTCAGGAGATCGGGTCCGCTATCTATCAGGAAAGATTTCCAATTCACGACTTCCTTGTAAAGGAAGGCAATGCAAAGGATCTCTACAAGGAGAATCTTGACGATACCTGGAAGGCCAGCCACGATACGGACCAGTGGGGTGGCTATGCCAAGTATCAGTGGTTCCGCTTCACTGCCAGGATCCCAGATGAGTGGAAGGGCAGCAAGGTCGCTCTCTTTCTGGAGACTCCGGGCGATATCGCCTGGAAGGTCGCTGCCGAGTATACCGCCTACGTCGATGGTCACCTCGCAGCCGGTCTCGACATCTTCCACAAGGAGCTTCCTCTTGTAGAGAAGGCCAGGAAGGGAACAAAGTACGACATTGCTATCCTCGGCTTCTCCGGCTACAACCAGAGAAGGCCTACGATCACGATCCAGCTTGTCAAGATCAGTCAGATTGCAAGGGACTACTACTACAATCTGAAGATGGCCTACGAGTCCTCCATCTGGTGCGACAACAGCCAGAGCCCGGAGGCTGTCAAGCTCCAGGAGCTTGTGAATGCTTCGATCAACATGGTCGATTTCAGGCTTCCAAAGTCGAAGGAGTTCTACGACTCTCTCGAGAAGGCCAACGAGTTCCTCGTTGCAAACGTATACAACAAGATGCACTCGAAGGTGGACTTCACCGTCTCCGCAATCGGACACAGCCACCTCGATATCGCATGGCTCTGGAGACTCCAGCAGTCCAAGGAGAAGAGTGCGCACACCTTTGCGACCCAGGATAGGCTGATGAAACAGTTCCCGGACTTCAAGTTCATCCAGTCACAGCCTCAGGTCTACGAGTATACGAAGAAGTACAATGCAGAGCTCTACAGAGCTGTCAAGAAGCGTGTTGCCGAGGGAAGGATAATCCCTGAGGGCGGCATGTGGGTCGAGGCAGACTGCAACCTCATCTCAGGCGAGTCGATGATCCGACAGTTCCTCGTTGGAAAGAAGTTCTTCCGCGATGAGTTCGGTGTGGACAACAAGATTCTCTGGCTTCCTGATGTATTCGGCTACTCGGCTGCAATGCCCCAGATTCTCCTGGGCTGTGGCATCAAGTACTTCATGACAACGAAGATCAGCTGGAACCAGTTCAACAACCTTCCGATGGACACCTTCTATCTGCAGGGCATCGATGGCTCCAAGGTGCTGACGCACTTCATGACCACCCCGATCTACAACGACGACTCCCCATCCAAGGTCCTCACATTCAAGAAGACCTACAATGGACGTCTGACTCCAAGAGTCGTTGCCAACTCCTGGAATACATATCACAACAAGGATATCAACACCGACATGCTCCTCGCCTTCGGCTATGGAGACGGCGGTGGCGGTCCCGATGACGAGATGTGCGAGAATGGCGAGAGGCTCAAGGACATGCCTGGAATCCCGAAGGTCAAGTGGGAGAGCCCGGTTCTCTTCTTCGAGCGTCTCGAGAAGAGCGTGAAGGGCAAGAATATCCCGACCTGGGTAGGCGAGCTGTACCTCGAGTTCCACAGAGGAACCTACACATCCCAGGCCAAGAACAAGCGCTTCAACAGGAAGACCGAGTTCCTCTATCAGGATGTAGAGGCACTCTCATCCCTTGCAATGCTGCTTGGAAGCTACAAGTATCCGGCCAGCAGGCTGCTCGAGGACTGGAAGGTCATACTCCTCAACCAGTTCCACGATATCATCCCAGGCTCCTCCATCCATGAGGTCTACGAGGACTCGAAGAAGCAGTACCTTGCCCTTGCAAAGAGCGGTGTCGAGATGAGAGATGAGGCCATCCTCCAGCTCGCATCCATGGTCGGAACCTCCCAGTCCGGCTACATCGTATTCAATCCGAATGCCGCATTTGCCGGAAACCTCGTCAGGATGAACATCAACAAGAAGTTCGCAGCCCTCCAGGATCCGATGGGAAATGTCTGCCCTGTACAGAAGCTCTCGGATGGAACGACTGTCTTCTACGCTCCAGTCCTCCCNNGTTGACAAGAGTGCAAGAAAGAGCTCTGTGTCCGTCTCGGTCAGGAAGCTCGAGAACCGCTTCTTCCGCATCCGTCTCGATGAGAAGGGACAGCTTTCCGAGATCTACGACAAGAGGTACAAGAGGCAGGTCATGCCGAAGGGCCAGAAGGGCAATGTGCTTCTCTCCTTCGAGGACAAGCCGATGAACTACAACGCCTGGGATATCGACATCTACTATCGATCGATGACCTTGAGGAGATAACAGTCAAGGAGGAGGGTCCTGTAATGGGCGTTCTCCATCTGAGGAGAAGGTACCTCCAGTCCGTCATCGAACAGGATATCATCATCTACGATGACATCCCAAGGATAGACTTCAGGACAACGATCGACTGG
>LVBC01000239.1 GCA_001604265.1 Spirochaetales bacterium Spiro_01 | reverse complement strand
ATGTATGGTGAATGTTCTGTGCGAATGCCCTGACGATCTTCAATCTATCTCTCCAATGAATGAGGAAATTGACCCGTTTTGTGCAAATAAGCACACTGCGCCCTAGCGCCCTCTCCTCTCACAACGTACATTGTACGGACCTCTCTTTCACTCTGTCAAAGCAAATATCATCAAATACTAATATTTCAGTCAAAATTGAAACGTTGGTTCATTTTGCTTTCAGAATTGAAACAGTAAGCGAGGAAGATAGGCATAGGAATATGGCGAAAACGAATGTATCATACTTCAGAAAGGAGGACGAAAATGAATGCATCGCACTTCGGCGTCGTCTACGACGGCACATCTGTAAACACTGAAAACCTTCAAAGGGCCATAGAAAGCACAAGCGGAAAGGAGATACTTGAAATCGGGCCAGGAACCTGCCTTACAGGACCAATCTCGATCCCTTCCGGAGCCCATATCCGTCTCCTTGAAGGGACAAGACTTCAATTCATAGACGACTTCGACTCCTACAGCCCTGTATTCTCGCACTGGGAAGGCGTCGACTGCTACTGCCTCCACCCTCTCATCTGGATCAACGAGGCCGAGAATGTAACGATCGAGGGAAAGGGAACCATCGATGGCTCGGGAAAGAGGTGGTGGGATTACATCTACGACAGGAGGGCCGTACAGCCAGAGCCGGAGACCGAACTTGAGAAAAGGCTTGCAGCGCTGAATCCGGATTACAGGAACCAGCCAGGTGGCGGTGGCGGCAGACAGTGCCAGTTCCTCAGACCACCACTGCTTCAGGTCTTCAAGTCGAAGAATGTGACACTGAAGGACTTCCTCCTGACCGGCAGCCCCTTCTGGACGCTGCACCCTATATATACAGATTATCTACATATAGAGAATGTCAGCATAATCAATCCATACCTCACTCCGAACACGGATGGCATCGATGTCGAGTGCTGCACTCACGTCGAAATAAGGAATTGCCTTGTCGATGTCGGTGATGATGGAATCGCACTCAAGAGCGGCAGTGGAATGGATGGCATCAGGGCAGCAAGACCGACTACCGATGTAAGGATAAGCGGCTGCACAGTAAAGCAGGCCCATGGAGGCTTCGTCATCGGCTCCGAAACAGCAGCCGGAGTGAGGAATGTAGTAGTCGATGATTGCCGCTTCCTCTCGACCGACAGAGGAATCAGGATCAAGACAAGGAGAGGACGAGGCGGCCACATCGACAACATCCAGGTGAGGAACACATACATGGACGATGTCATCTGTCCGATCACTCTGAACATGTACTACAAGTGGGGTTCTGATGACCCTGCCCTCTACTCGCTTGAGAAGCAGCCAGTGGACATCGCGACTCCTGAAATCTCGAATATCACGATAGAGAATGTCGAAGCGACCAACTGCAGAGGCTCCGTCGGCTTCATAGTCGGCCTTCCAGAGCGACCGATAACAAATGTGAAGATATCGAATGCGAGGCTTTCAACTGTGCAGAGTCCGGATCCAACACTCGAGATAGAGATGACAAAGGGCCTTCCCGAGACCACCTATACTGGAATAAGAGTAAGGAATGCCGATGTGACGCTGGAGAATGTAAGCACCAACGTGGAACCCCTGATGATCGACGAGAGCTGAAATCAGTGGAACTCCCTGAGGAGGACCGCCTTCCTGACAAGAGGGTGGTCCTCTCTTATTCCAAAGCCTGGAAGTGTCGGAATATTGAGCTTTCCATCCTTGAGTACTATATGTCCATCGAGGAACTCATTAGTCTCCTTCAGTCCGGTCTTCATCTCCTGATAGTTTCCTATATTCGGTGTGTACGATGAGAAATGCAGGATATAGATGAATCCAAAGCCATCGGAAACGTGAGGAGTGACACTCATGCCGGCAAGCTCTGCCATCCTTGCGACCCTTGTCGTCCTGATAAGTCCTCCGTTGTAGAGGATATCCGGCTGGATCACATCGCAGCCATGGTTCTTGACAAGCCACTTGAAGCGGTTCAGGCTGGTCTCCTGCTCGCCGAAGGCAAGAGGGATAGTGCAGTTCACTGTGACCTCTCTTGTGGAATCGAGGTCATCGAAGGGGCATGGCTCCTCGTAGAAGTAGGCGTTGATCTCCTCGAGGATCCTTGCATAGCGCAGTGCAGTCTGAACATCGTATGAGCCGTTGCCATCTGCGTGGATTATCATATCCGGGCCGAAGTACTCTCTCGTCAGGCGTATAAGCTCCTCGCTTCTGTTGGCAATGGAATCCGCATTCCTGCTCATCCTGCCTCCGATCTTGAACTTTATTGCCCTTGCTCCGCACTCTGCGACCTTTCTTGCCAGTATCTCGAGCTCCTCCTCTGGCGTTGTCTGCCTGTTTCCGCTTGCGTAGTAGATGTTGACACTCTCCTTGATGCGCTTTCCGAATAGCTCGCCGACCGTAACTCCCCTGGCCTTTCCAAGCAGGTCGAGAATGCTCGTCTCGATTGCAGAAAGCGCGATGAAGAATGGCAGTCCTGCAAGCTTGTAGTTGGACTTCCAGACATAGACCCCATCTACAAGGGCCTCGATGTCGCGCGCATCCTTTCCAATGAAATATGGAGCAACACATCTATACAGCAGGGATTCGGCAAGGTCTATGCGCTTTGTCGGAACTGCAACTCCCACATGGCCATCCTCCGTCGTGGTCCTGACAAGGTAGAAGCCATTGTTGTAGAGGTACTCGATCTTCTTGATCACCAGGGGCCTATCGAGGCCGGACAGATCCAGCATACTGCCATAGAGGACCTCATCGAGCTTCTTCTCATCTACTTCGTGCCATGGGTGGAAATCCTTGTGTACTGTATACATCTGTTTCTCCTGTTTCAGATAAAGACGATGCGACCCGGAGACCCAGGTCGCATCCATGATACCTTATAAGAATATTACTTGAGAATGCTGTTGGCCTTTGCGAATTCGAGACCCTTTGCTTCCCAATCCTTTGCACCGAGCTTGGTGAGCTGGTCGAGGAAGGTCTTCCAGTTCTCTGGAGTAAGCTCTCTCTTTCCTGCGAGGAACTCAGCAAGTCCCTGCTCGTAGAAGGTCTTGAGGTCGCCACTTGGAACAGGCATTGAGTCCATACCGACTGCATCGGTCCACTTCTTGCCCTGCATCTCCTTGAGGACCCAGTAAGCGGACATCTGAGTACCGTTCTGTCTGGTCCAGACCGGATATCTTGCAAGAAGCTCGGTCTCGGAGTTGAAGTTGGAAGCCATGTTCCTGAGCTGGATGTAGGTCTGTCCCTTTGGTCCGTTGAAGCCGAGGTCGCCTTCGAGGGATACTGGGATACCATTCTCGCCCATCTTGTACTGAACACCTTCGGTTCCGAAGTAGCAGAGCATGTAGCCGTCACCAGCACCTACCCAGTCGAAGAACTCAGCGATCTTTGGACCCTTGCCCTCTTCGATAGCTCTCTCGGAGATGACCCATACTCTGAATGGAGAGAGGCCAGGACCGACAGAGGACTTTCCGGTAGGACCTACTGGTGGGTCGAGGATGATGAAGGATGCGTTAGGGAAGTTCTTGTCGAACGGTGTGAAGTTGTTCTGGGATGCGTAAGCGGAGTTCTGCTCGCGGAAGATACCGAACTTGCCCTGCTTCCATGCAGCTCTGAAGTCATCCTTCTTGTATGCCATCCAGTTCGGATCGATGACGCCAGTGTCGATCATCTTCTTCATGAAGACCATGAAGTCGTAGTACTCTGGCTTGAAGATCTGGAGACCGAAGTTTTCGGCTGTAAGATTCCAGGTTCCCTCGACACCGAATGCACCCATGATAGGCTCGAGCCTTCTGCCTGGGTAGATCTCATAGTTGTACTGCTCTACGAAGCAGCCATAGCCGTATGTATCGTCCTTGCCGTTTCCATCTGGATCCTTGAAGGTGAATGCATACATTACATCGTACAGCTCGTCGAGAGTTGTTGGGACCTTGAGGCCGAGGTTGTCAAGCCAGTCCTTTCTGATGAGAAGCCCTTCGTTCCTGCCGATACCGCCTGGAACAGCAAAGCCATAGTTCTTGCCATTGATTGTGGTGTATTTCATGGCAGTTTCGCCGAACATGATCTTCTGTCTCTCTGGCATGTACTGGTACAGATCGCCTACCTCTCCTACGAGACCTCTGTCAACGAGCTGAAGGAAGGACTCTCTGGAGATGAGGTTGATCAGATCAGGAAGCTGGTCAGCAGCTGCAGCGGCCATGATCTTCATGTCTCTGTCTGTTGCAGAGGATGGAAGAGTGCTGGCCTCGAGTTCGATGTTCAGCTCATCTCTGAGTCTCTGGTAGCCTACCCAGTCATCTGGGAGAGGACCGACTTCGGTAGCAGTAGCAGCATACCACATCTCGATGTGTGTAAGGCCCTTATCTTCTGCTGCCTTGTTCTCGTCAGCACCCTGAGCGAAGACCAATGATGCAACAAGAGCAATCATTGCAAGAGTTAGACAATATGAAGTGACCTCCTGAGTTTTGCAAAGACGTGAATTCGGTAGCATACTTAGGATGAATACAACTGAGCATGTTGCCTTAGCACATGCAAGCGGAGGTCACTATGGAAAGAATAATCTACATTGGAATCGATGTCCACAAGGATACGAACACAGCCCACATGTTCGGGCGCCTTGATGATGTTGTGATCGATTATGAAATAGGCACAATAGCATCCGGAGCCAATCATCTTATCAAAGCAATCAGGAAAACCATAAAGGAATTCAATCTTGGGGATTGCGCTGTCCAAACGGGTTACGAGGCCGGTCCTACAGGATACGGCCTGTGCAAGGCTCTGCAGAAAGCCGGATACATGTGCGATGTGATGGCTCCGACTACCATAAAGAGAGCTCCGGGAGAGAGAACCAAGACAGATAGACGGGATGCCAGAATGCTGGCAATAGCACTGGCAACCGATACATACAAGAGTGTCCACATCCTTGATGACAAGGACATCTCCACAAGAGAGTTCACAAGGACCAGGAACACCAGGAAGAATGAGCTCAAGAAAGCCAAGCAGTACCTTCTTTCGTTCCTGTTGCGTCTGGGGAAGACTTATCCGGGCAGCGGAAGCTACTGGACACACAAACACTGGGAATGGCTTGAAACGCTGGATCTTCAGGATGGATACCTGAACTATTCCCTCAAATCCTACATGCAGGACATCAAGGATCTTGAGAACAAGATCCAGATGATGGACAGCATGATAGAGCAGATAGCCACCACTGACGAAAGATACAAGGACAAGGTGGGCAAACTCATGTGTTTCACAGGGGTGGAGACGTATACAGCTCTTTCAATAGTCTGTGAGATAGGCGACTTCGACAGATTTCCGGATGCCAAATCTTTTTCAAGTTACATTGGACTTGTTCCAGGTCAGGATTCGAGCGGGCAACGGCAACGATACACAGCTATTACGAAAACCGGGAATTCCCGTGTCCGGAAGCTTCTGGTTGAGGCGACCAAAGGAATCAAGAGATCTTCTGTATACAACAAGTCAGCTCGTCTGGTTGAGAGACAGGCTGGGCAGAGTCCGGAAGTCGTTGCCTACGCTGACAAATGCAGGCAAAGGATAAAACACAAGACGACCAATCTTGAAACTAGAAATGGAAAGAATGTGAACGTAGCTACGGCAGCAGGAGCAAGAGAACTTGCCTGCTTTGTATGGGGTATGATGACAGGTAACATTACCTGAAATCATAGATTGAATGTAAAGGGAAAGACATAAGTGCATGATTCAACTATCTTCGCTTTTACTATGAGACTGTAATAATCTTGATTCTCGTTGTTAGACTGACAGAGTTTTTGGCGAACCATTGACCTGTAGGTAACCAATCCACGTATATCAGAGTGGTCAAGTGCCGAAAAACTGAAAGTCTTCCCCTTACATTCTCTTGTCAAATATCCTTGGAAAAGGTATTGACGAACGGCCACTTCATATCAGTAAATCAAAATCGCAAAAAAGAGTTTGTGGGCTTGGTCAGACAGAAACTCGTGGATACTGTCTTTTCCATGTGCAACGACTTCAGCTCCTTCAGGAAGAGGATTGCATAGCTCGAAGTCATCGTTGCCAATACAGAGTTATACAGCCCTTCTACAGAGGCTATCCAGTACTCCTTTCCCCGAACTCGAGGCCATCATAAAGTATGAAATTGCAGGCCAACAAGTATCAGAAGATCGAAAAACTGCACGAATTTGGAATTTGCAAACCTGTTTTGAGGCGATAACAGAGGTAAACCTGCTTTTTAATGCTAATTTTG
>LVBC01000238.1 GCA_001604265.1 Spirochaetales bacterium Spiro_01 | reverse complement strand
TAAAAAAGGAGGCCTTTTCCATGAAGAAGATCATGAAAAATGCATTTGTAATGATAGCTGTCGCAGCAATGGTGTTTGCCTTTGTCAGTTGCGGTGGCTCAAAGAGCAGCTCGGCTGGCTCTTCCGCTCCAGCTTCAGCTCCTGTAAAGACCGCTGAGTCGATCGCAAACACTGCTGTCTCCACCGAGAGTGTAGCAGCTACCAGTGAATTGACCGATCAGACCATAAACATCGGCTATGGCACTGCAATCGACTCTCTCACACCATTCAGGTCCAATACTGCAAGAAACGCTCCATACATGGTCAACCTGTATGAGACTCTTGGTGTAATGACCGAGGATATCGAGGTAATTCCTTATGCTGCGAAGGGATGGAAGACTGAGGATAACGGCAAGTCCTACGAGATTGAAATCTATGACAACATCACAGACTCTGCCGGAAACAAGATCACAGCAAAGGATATTGTCTGGTTCATCAGCGAATCCAAGGCAAGGGCTCTCAAGCCTATTTTTGCAAGAGTCGTCAGTGTTGAAGCAACAGGAGAGTACACCCTCAAGGTCGAATTCAAGTCCAACGTTTACGGCTCTTTCCAGACCCTCATG
Organism: Spirochaetales bacterium Spiro_01; assembly: GCA_001604265.1. Lineage (GTDB taxonomy): Bacteria > Spirochaetota > Spirochaetia > Sphaerochaetales > Sphaerochaetaceae > Bullifex. The sequence goes on along the minus strand of LVBC01000238.1, from coordinate 4,886 downwards.
GTCGATACCTTCGTCGTCTCCGAGAAGGCCTTCAAGGAGAGTGCAGACGAGTTCGGTACGATGGCTGTCACAACTTCCCCTTACAAGGTAACAGGCTTTGTTCCTTCTGCTTCATTGAACTTCGAGAGAAGGGCAGACTACTGGCAGAAGATCGAGGATATGCCCGAGTGCGTCAGACCAATCCAGAAGAATGTCAACTACAAGATCATCAAGGAAGCAAGCCAGCTTGGTATCGCCCTTGAGACCGGTGACGTAGATGCAGCAGTCGATATCGCATCCTCTACCGGTACACAGTTCGTTGGCAAGGATGGTTACACAATCGATCTTTCCGATGGTCCTCAGGGCTGGCAGGTCTTCTTCTCCGGTGGAGAGAACAGGATAATCGCCAACAACCTGGCACTCAGACAGGCAATCTGCTATGCAATCAACGAGGCTGGTATGGTCCAGGCAATCGCAGGCGGCTATGGTACCCAGATGTGGGATACCTCCTCTCCAAGACTTCTTGGTTTCAATCCGGACTGGAGAAAAGAACCCTACTATCAGTTCGACCTGGAGAAGGCCAAGCAGCTCGTAAAGGAGTCCGGATACAATGGCGAGGAGCTCGTTCTTCTCTCAACATCATCCGCAACCGCATCCCGTCTCGGCCAGATGATCCAGAACTTCTGTCAGGCAGCTGGCATCAAGGTCAAGATCAACGCAGTCGATATGGCTCTCTTCTCTGCAACAAGACTCGATGGAACCCAGTACGATATGGTAATCGTCACAGTTGGTGGTATGTCCCTTCCTGACTTCTGGTCTATCAGATTCGATCCAGCAGCATACAAGAACGGAGACGCTACCAGCAGAAAGGATATGAAGCTTGCCGAGCTCCTTTACAAGACCTGGACAACCGATGGCTTCACAAAGGAGAACATCAACGAGGTCCACAACTACATCAAGGACAACGCAATCGCATACGGTATCGTCAACCCATCAGTATTCACCATCTGGTCCAACAAGCTGAACATGACCAAGGTCGTCAAGGGCGGTCTCTCAGGTTATGTGATGTTCGGATCCTGCCAGATCAAGAAGTAACAGATACATAAGTCATTGACCATAGTCCTGGAAGTCTTTCCAGGACTTCTTCAGAACAATAGGAGCAGGTATGTTAAGATACGTACTAAAGAGAATCATCTGGATGATCCCAATCATTCTTGGAGTGACGATTCTCGTCTTTACAATGATGACATTCTGTCCAGGCGATCCTGCATCCATCATCCTGGGTGCCTCTGCAACCGATGCCGACCTGGCCGTGAAGAGGGCAGAGCTCGGTCTCGACGATGCATATTTCGTGCGTCTGGCCAGATACATCAGCGATGTCTTCTTCCACTTCCATATGGGTTCCTCGTGGATAACCGGAATAGATATCGGTACTACAATACTCGAAAGAATGCCGAGGACCCTGACATTGGCATTTGTAACACTGATCATAGCATATGGTCTCGGAATTCCTCTAGGAATCATTGCTGCGATCAACCAGAACAAGTGGCAGGATAGCCTTTCCATGCTGCTGGCACTTCTGGGTGTTGCAATCCCGAACTTCTGGCTTGCGCTGATGCTTATCATATTCTTCTCGGTAAGACTGGGATGGCTTCCTGCAATGGGCTTCGGTGGAATCCAGTACTATATCCTTCCAGCTCTCTCGAACTGTGCCGGCGCACTTGCAAACTGTGCCCGCCAGACCAGATCCTCCATGCTTGATGTCATCAGGGCAGACTACATTACCACCGCAAGGGCAAAGGGTGTTCCTGAGAGGACTGTAATTACCAAGCATGCACTGAAGAACGCTCTGATTCCTATCATCACCCAGCTGGGCAATACTCTAGCAAGACTTCTGGGCGGTACAATGATCATCGAGACGATCTTCAGCATCCCTGGTATGGGCGACTATATCATCGGTGCAGTCAACAATAGAGACTACCCGATTGTTCAGGGTGGAACGATCGTTCTGGCAATCGTATTCTCCCTCACCATGCTCTGTATAGACCTGCTCTATGCAGCTGTCGACCCAAGAATCAAGGCCCGCTACACTGGTGGCGCCAAGAGAAGGAAGAAGGTGGCATGAGCATGGCACAGAGAAAACTCAAGAAGAACAGTGAATTCAAGCGTGTAATCAAGCAGTTGATGAAGAACAAGCTTGCTGTAGTAGGTCTCATCATCCTTATTATCGAGATCATCGTTGCAATCCTCGCTCCTGTGATCATCCCATATGACTATACAGAGATGGATTTTACTGCCATGTTCTCCGGTCCGTCCGCAAAGCACTGGTTCGGCTGTGATGACATGGGCAGGGATATCTTCTCCCGTGTTATCTATGCAAGCCGCTACTCCATCTCCATCGGTATCTTCGCCGTAATGATGGGTGCCTGTATCGGTATAGTCATAGGAGCCTTCGCCGGTTTCTTCGGCGGTCAGGTGGACAACATCCTGATGAGATGTCTCGATGTCATCCAGGCAATTCCAGGCATGCTCCTCATGATCGTGATATCGGCAGTCCTTGGTCCTGGCTTCGTCAACACGATCTTCGCTCTCTCCGTCTCCTCCATCGCAGGCATGGCAAGAATGCTCAGGGCCCAGATGATGAAGGAGAGGGGAAACGAGTATATCGAGGCCGCCCAGTCCATCAACTGCTCGAAGCTCAGGATAATATTTGTCCATCTGCTTCCGAACTGTGTATCTCCACTCATTGTCATGGGCACTATGGGTGTTGCACAGACCATCACGATGGCTGCCTCCCTCTCATTCATCGGTCTCGGCGTACAGCCACCGACACCAGAGTGGGGCTCGATGCTCTCGGCTGCACGTCAGTTCATGAGACAGGCTCCCCATCTCATCGTCTTCCCAGGACTTGCAATCGCCATTACGGTACTTGCACTCAACCTGCTCGGCGATGGACTGAGGGATGCTCTTGATCCGAAACTCAAGAAGTAAGGGAGGTATGAAATGACAGATACAAGTTTTCTTGATATAAGAGATCTCGTCGTCGAGTACTTCTCGAATGGCGAGACAGTCCACGCAGTCAATGGAGTCTCTCTGCATCTGGAGCATGGCAGGACCCTCGGTCTTGTCGGTGAGACCGGCGCAGGAAAGACCACTATCGCAAAGTCCATCCTCAGGATCCTTCCAGATGTAGGATCCCGCATCAAGTCCGGAGAGATATATCTAGAAGGCAGGGATGTCCTGAAGCTCTCGGAGCATGAGATGAGGAAGATAAGGGGCAACGAGTGCTCCATGATCTTCCAGGATCCGATGACCGCACTCAATCCGGTCCAGACGGTCGGAGAGCAGATTGCGGAGGTCGTTGCACTCCACCACGAAGGAATCGAGGTCTCTCCCGAGGAGAGAGCAAAGCAGATGCTCGAGATTGTCGGTATTCCTCGTGAAAGATATGGTGAGTATCCGCACCAGTTCTCTGGTGGAATGAAGCAGAGAGTAGTCATTGCAATTGCACTTGCCTGCAACCCGCAGCTTCTGCTGGCAGACGAGCCTACAACGGCACTCGATGTGACGATCCAGGCACAGGTCCTCGATCTGATCAAGGAGCTGCAGAAGAAGTTCAACACTGCAATGCTTCTGATAACACATGACCTTGGTGTCGTCGCTACAGTCTGCGACACAGTAGCAGTCATATATGCCGGTACCATCGTCGAATATGGAACGAAGGAGGAGATCTTCGATCATCCATCCCATCCATATACGATAGGACTCTTTGGCGCAATTCCTCAGATGAACGACGACCAGGAGTGGCTCACTCCGATCGATGGTTTCCCACCGAATCCGACCGACCTGCCTGTTGGCTGTCCTTTTGGACCAAGGTGCAGGTACTTCTCCGAAAAGTGCAGAGGAGAGGTCGGCTATGTGAAAACAGCGGATGGACACGATTGCAGATGCTGCAATCTCGATAGGGTAATGGAGGAGAAGTAGCAATGGGCAGCGCACTTATAGAAGTACAGAATCTCAAGAAGTATTTCCCGACACCCAGAGGAATGCTCCACGCCGTCGATGACGTCACATTCACCATCGAGAAGGGCAAGACCCTTGGTGTAGTAGGCGAGTCTGGGTGTGGAAAGTCAACCTTGGGAAGGACCATCATACACCTTCACGAATCGACTGCCGGAAAGATATTCCTTGACGGAAAGGACATCACCGTCCTCAATGCAAAGGAACTCAAGGCCGCCAGGGAGGAGATGCAGATCATCTTCCAGGATCCATACTCATCGATCGATCCGAGAAAGACGATAGAGGCTACCATCAGGGAGCCTCTGCAGGTATCGAAGAAGTTCTCCAGGAAGGAGATCGACGATATGACCACAGAGCTGATGGGCCTTGTCGGCATCGACGAAAGACTCAGAGTATCATATCCTCACGAGCTTGACGGCGGTAGAAGACAGAGAGTAGGTATCGCAAGGGCACTCGCTCTCGATCCACAGTTTGTAGTCTGCGATGAGCCGGTATCGGCTCTCGATGTCTCGATCCAGGCACAGGTTCTCAATCTTCTGAAGAGACTTCAGATAGATAGGGGACTGACCTATATGTTCGTCACCCACAATCTCTCGGTCGTCCGACACATCAGTGATGATATCTGTGTTATGTATCTTGGACAGGTTGTAGAGAAGTGTTCCTCTCGTGAACTCTTTGCAAATCCTATGCATCCATATACGAAGGCTCTGCTCTCTGCAATTCCTTCGACGGATATCCATCATCCGATGAAGAGACAGGTACTGAAGGGAGAGATCACCTCTCCAATCAATCCAAAGCCGGGCTGCCGCTTTGCCGCACGCTGTCCGTTTGCAACAGAAGCCTGTCTTCAGATGCAGAAGCAGGAGGAGGTATCGAAGGATCACTTC
>LVBC01000237.1 GCA_001604265.1 Spirochaetales bacterium Spiro_01 | reverse complement strand
CCTCGCGACTAGCTTTCCTGTTCATCAGCTTCAGGATTCTCGAGGATCCGCTCTGCATCGGAAGATGGATGTGGGATGCGATCCTCTTCTCCGTTGCTATAAGATGTATCAGCTTTGAGGAGAAGTCCTTAGGGTGCGGGGATTCGAATCTTATCCACTCGATATTGTCGACCTCCTTGAGAATCAGTCCGAGAAGACCCGGAAAATCTACGCCGTCACAGCTGTAGCTGTTCACATTCTGCCCAAGCAGTGTGATCTCCTTTACACCCATACTGTCGAGGAACCTTACCTCCTGAAGCACATCCTCAACACTTCTGCTCACCTCTCTTCCTCGCACATACGGAACGATGCAGTAGGAGCAGAAGTTGTTGCAGCCATTCATGATGGGCACATAGGATGAGAAGTCCCCCTTCTGATAGTAGGACTTCTCGAAGCTGTACCTCTCTGCCCTCTCCAAGCGGTCATCCTGGAGATAGCTGAGGATCGAAAGCTTTTCATTCGTACCGATGACGGCATCGACGAAGGGAGCACTCTTCTTCAGATCCTCCTGAAGGCGCTCTGCCATGCAGCCAGTAACGACTATCTTGAGCTTTCTCGACTTCTTCAGATGACCGAAGTACGAGAGACGACCCCAGATCCTGTCCTCTGCACTCTTTCGGACAGAGCAGGTGTTTATTATGACAGCATCGGCCTTCTCTGCATCCTCTGTCCTCTCAAGGCCGGCCTTCTCGAGCTCATTGTCCAGCGCAGAGGCCTCTGCCATGTTCATCTGGCAACCGTAGGACTCAATGAGATACTTCATCCTCTTCTCCTCTTTCTTGCTGCGATCAACGTATTCTCCATCAGCATCGTAATGGTCATTGGGCCGACACCACCCGGAACCGGAGTAATTGCATGGACCTTGTCCTTGAGCTCGGCGTAGTTGCAGTCGCCGACTATCCTCCAGCCCCTCTCTCTTGTTGGGTCATCGATTCTGTTGATGCCGACATCGACCACTACAGCCCCATCCTTGACCATATCGGCTCCGATGGCCTCGCTCTGACCGCAGGCTGCAATCAGGATATCGGCCTGAAGGCACTCTGCCCTGAGGTCTTTTGTATGTGTATTGCAGACAGTGACCGTTGCGTTCCTGTCCCTCTGCATCAGAAGGTTTGAGATCGGCTTTCCGACTATGTTGCTCCTTCCGACGACAACTACCTTCTTTCCATCTGTAGAAATCCTGTAGTAGTCGAGAAGAGCGAGAATTCCCTTTGGGGTACAGGGGATGAAGCACTCCTGTCCAAGTACGAGATTTCCCATATTGACAGGAGTGAAGCCATCGACATCCTTTTCAGGAGAGATTGCCCTGATCACCATATCGGTATCGATGTGGCGTGGAAGCGGAAGCTGGACAAGGATTCCATCGACCTCATCATCATTGTCGAGTTCGTCTATGATCTCGAGAAGTCGCTCCTGGGAGGTGTCCTTGTCAAGTTCTATGTCCCTGTGACTGAAGCCAAGCTCCTCGCAGGCCTTCTTCTTCGATTCCACATAGCTGATGCTTGCAGGGTTGTCTCCTACAAGCACTACGGCAAGGCAGGGAGAGAAGGCAAGAGTGCCGACCTCCTTCCTTATTTCCTCTCGGATAAAGGAAGATACTTCCTTTCCACTCATTCTTATGCTCATATTATGTAATTTATATGTAAATCGTCTGGAAATTACAACACAGCTTTGCCAAACGAGGACAAATGGAATATAGTTTGCTCATGCTCAAGAGAATACTTACAATCTGTCTACTTCTCATAGTTGCGCTCACTACACTCTCTGCAGTCAGCTACTACGATGCAGGAAGTCAGCGCTTCAAGCTGGCAGCAGGTCTGCTCATACCTGTATCCATGACACATTTCGACGACAATGTGACCAGATTCGGCTTTGGTGAAGACAATACAAACCTCAATGTCGGAGGTGGCGGCTCGATCTGCTATCAGATGTTCTGCACACCAAGAGTTGCTATCGGAGGAGAGGTCGGATACACCTTCAACTACATAATCGACGACACACTGATGAGCAATGTCCCTCTGCTCTTCAAGGCGACATGGTTCCCTGTAACGGGAGATATAGATGTTCCAATCTCTCTCGGCGCAGGACTTACCTACCTCTCGGCTGCCGAAGGTGGCTCGCTCTTTACTTTCATGGCCTCTATGGAAGTCGGAGTCGACTACTACTTCAATCCGCACTGGGGCGTTGGCCTCAATGCTGGCTTCTATGTGATTCCAGAGCTCTACCCGACAAACTGGGAGAAGAACGGGCTTGGAACCTTCGCTCCTGTCACATTCAGCATCACATACAGGCAGTAGGGAGGAAAAGATGAAGAAAGCATTCGGATACATTCTAACTGCACTGCTCCTATCCACCCTTCTCTTTACAGGCTGCAACTACGATGACGAAGGTGTCTTCCAGTACGTCCTTTCATCCGAGCCAAGGGACGACAGAGCACTCAACATCCTCGGCTACGATGATTCTGATATCAGCGCCGTGAAGATATACTTCAAGTCCAAGTACGGACTTGAGATGTTCCAGGACAGGACCTATACGACCCTCGATGGAACAAAGGCCGCAAAGAGAGCAACCCTCTACTCTCTGATAGATACCGACTACATCGTCTATCTGACACAGGATACTGACAATGGAACTCTCCAGACTCCAATAAACGGTGTCTACGTCTACAGCTTTGCAGACCAGGCCACCAAGCAGGCAGCTACTGTTACCTATGATGGCTCTGCAGATGGCTCCTTCGATGGAAACCCGAACTTCATAATCGGCAAGTACATCTACTGCCTCTCAGGAAAGGACAAGATCACACCGTACCTGATCAGTGTATCCGTCTCAGCTGGCTCGTATACAGTGGAGTTCACGGCCCAGAGTGCGATAACGGTCACCGGCTACAACTTCTACGATGTGGATGGAAATGTGTTCACATTTGCCGATTCAGATTCCAACAAGATGTATGTTGCAGTCGATCCCGATACAGGTGCAGAAAACGGCCTCATGACAACTGCGGGCAACAACCTGCCAAACGACGACGATGTAACTGTCATCTCCGGCTTCACCGACTCATCAAAGGGAACTCAGTATGTGATCCTGCAGAATGATGATGATGTCGAGATCTACTCCTCGAGTGATGGCGCTACCTTCACAAGGATACACAGAAGGGATATCACGGCCTCCAACCACCTCTACACCTACTTCGATGACACATACATCTACTACAACATCCCAGGCTATGCTGCGATGTACAAGGTCAACGTCACGGACAGCAGCAGAAGCAGTGAGGACTTCTCCAGACTCAGGAACCTCGATATCGCAGGCTACTTTGCCCAGGGAACTTCCTCGACAGATCCCGACTATCTTGTAATAGCAACAAGAGACAACGGCTTCTATATTCTCGAAGCAGGTGGTCTTTCCTCGCTGAAGAGATATTGACACATTCTCGAAAAAGACAAGGGCTTCACAAATGTGGAGCCCTTATTTTGTTTCATGATAATGGAATGGACTTACTCGAGAATCGTATGCAGGATATCCCTCACCTCTTCATCCTTGTATACTTCATCGATCTCATCGTGCTTGAGGCCTATGAACTCATGGCAGGTATAGTGGATCCAATTGGAGTCCTCTGGACGAGAGAGAATGTGCTTTCTGCAGTAGTAGTCCGGCTGGATCGGAAGCTGTGTATCCTTGTAGAGACAGACCTTGTAGTCGTAGACTGCGACCTTTATATCCTCTCTCGGGATACCGGCCTCCATGATGGTATGGACAAGGGCGTTGACTGTCATTCCGGTATCGAAGATATCGTCGACGATAAGGACCTTCTGCCCCTTCTTGAGCTTCCAGGGAGACCAGGTCCATCCATCGATATCGACATGGTCGGAGTGCTCCTTCACATCGCCATAGCTTCTTGCGACCACTGCCGCATAGAAGACAGGGGTCTTGCCCTGCTTCAGCGCTATGAGCTTGTAGAACTCGCTCATTACATTTGCCATGTAGGCTCCACCACGAAGAGAATCGTAGATGACATCTGGAACGAAGCCGTCCTCCCTGTACATCTTCCATACGAGCTTCAGGGCAGCGTCCCTGATCATGTCACATGTAATGAACTCCTTAGCCATAATCTTGCTCCTATACTATAGAATCGTAAGGGCCTCTGCGCCCTCTTCCGTTATAGCGACAGTGTGCTCCCAGTGGCATGCAGGCTTTCCATCAAGCGTCTTGACAGTCCAGCCATCCCTGAGAGTTCTGACCTTGTATGTCCCCATGTTGATCATAGGTTCGATTGCGATGACCATTCCCGGCTTGAGTCTTGGATTCGGCATCAGCTTGGAGACGAAATTAGGCACCTCTGGATCCTCATGGAGATCCAGCCCCACTCCGTGTCCAGTGTAGTCCTGAACGACGCCGTAGCCGTTTTCAACAGCGCACTTCCTGAAGACTGCCTTTCCGATATCCTGGACTCTTGCACCCCTCTCTCCGGCAGCCTTGACACCGAGGTCGAGTGCCTCGTGCGTTACTACATTGAGCTTGTGCACCTCATCCGATACCTTCCCGATCTCATATGTCCTTGTGGAGTCGCTGACGTATCCATTGACTGTGAAGCAGACATCCACAGAGACGATATCTCCGCTTCTGAGAATCTCCTTCTTCGAAGGGATACCGTGGATCACAGTATCGTTCACGGAGACGCAGGCAGTGTTGGGATAACCTTCAAATCCGAGACAGGATGGGATTCCACCCCTCTTCTTTATGAACTCGTAGCAGTATCTGTCGACCTCATAGGTGGACATTCCCTCGCGGATGATATCATCAAGGGAGTAGAGGCACTCTGCAAGCAGCTTGCAGCTGTACCTTATTCCGTCGATCTGCTCCTTCGTCTTGAGCTGGATCATACGTGGACCTCCTTCTTGCGGATATTGTCCAGTACTCCGTTGATGAACTTGTATGCGACATCGGTGCTGAGCGACTGGGAGAGCTTCACTCCCTCGTCGATGATGATGGCAGGATGCACATCCTGTGCGCAGTACAGCATGGAGAAGATCGAAATTCTCAGAATATTCCTGTCCACGCAGTTTATCCTCTCGACAGGACGGTTGATCGAATAGCGGCCGATCACCTCGTCTATCTTTTCAAGATGCTCCAGTGTTCCCTGGATCAGATATCTGGCATAGAACACTACATTCTCGGGCAGAGCGGACATCTCCTCCTCGCTCCTGCCTGGAAAGATCGTCAGATCGATCGGTTCATGCAGCTGGTTGTTGAAGTCCATTGCGTAGAGTGTCTCTACGGCTATCTCCCGGGCCTCATGTCTTTCTACTTTATTGAAATCCTTCATATTTCCCTTACTTGTACAGGATTCTTACTCTGGCCTCTCCCCTGAGGGTCTCCACCAGTTCGTTCACAGCAGTATTGTATGCATTCTGCAGCTTCTGGCTTTCAAGTCCGCTCCTGATGTAATCCCTGACAGTCTCAGGCTCCTCTGGAGTAAGTCTGTCGTCCAGCTCGAGGATCCTGCCCTCATTGTGGACACTGACTCTTACGATATGGAAGCCAAGTCCGGATTCGATCATGGGGCTTACCTTTCCGACCTCAAGTGCAAATACACTGTCGAAGAAGTCGGCACCAAGTGCCTTCAGAGCCTGCTCGTTGGCCATTGTAAGCCAGCCGATCTCTCCACCGAGATTGACGCTGTCCTCATCCTTCGAGTACTGCTTTACAGCCTTCTCGAAGGTGATCCTTCCAGCTGCGATATCGGAAGCGACCTTGTTCATCAGGGTCCTGTTGGAGCTGTCGGTCTTCTCATCCCCTTCCTTTGGGATGTAGATGTGGGCAAGCTTTACATTCTCGTCCTGATAGAAGTTGGCCCTGTTCCTTCTGTAATAGGAGCTGATCTCATCCTCACTGACGCTGACCTTGAGGTTCTTGAGCTCGTCGCCCTTTACCTTGTCGATATAGTTCTCGAGTATGTACTGGTTCTTCAGTGCATCCTTGAACTCGTCGACAGAGCCCATCGTCCTGATGGCCATCTGTTCGTACTGCTCAGTGGTCAGTGTGACTTTGGTGTTCTTCTCGTAGTTGGTCTTGTAGTTTCTGTAGAGCTCCTCTCTCTGCTGGGCAGAGACTGTTATGCCCTCTCTCTCTGCTCCCTGCAGAAAGACCCTGTCGTTGATCATCATATTCAGAACGTCCAGCTTCTTGTCATCTGGAGCACCGAACTTCTTGGCCTCCTTGTCGAGCATGTCGTAGGTGATGATCTCGTTCCTGATCAGATTGACTGTGGCTGCAGGAGAGGTTCCTACAGCTGCAAAGAGAGGAAAAACGAGGGAAAAGACAACGAGTATGAG
>LVBC01000236.1 GCA_001604265.1 Spirochaetales bacterium Spiro_01 | reverse complement strand
ATGTTCGCCGATTATCTGCCGCCGACCTGCGGCTATGTCAGATGGGCAAGAGCACATCATATCCGTTTTTGTAGGGAAAAGGAGTGCGTACTGGAAAATGGTATCCTCTCCTTTGTTGACGATTCATCCCATTGAATATATCTTTATTCCTAGAAATTGAACGGGATTTAAAATGAGAAATGTTTATCTAGATAATAATGCCACAACCCCAATGGCCCAGGAGGTCATCGACCTCATGAAGGACAACGTGGAGCTCTACGGCAATGCATCCAGCATGCACCGCTCCGGTAGAGATGCCGATACGGCTGTCGAGTGGGCCAGAGGCGAGATCGCAAAGCTCATCCACGCCGATCCAAAGGGCATTGTCTTCACAAGTGGAGCCTCCGAGGCGAACAACTTTGTATTCCTGACCTTCAGGGACCTCATCGACGAGGGCTACAAGAGGAACAGGATAATCACTACCAGCATAGAGCACCCATGCATCCAAGAGACCTCGAAGTACCTGAACCAGAGGGGGTACAAGGTCGATTTCCTCAGTGTAGACAGGAGTGGAAAGATCAGCCTGAAGGAGCTTGAGGAGAAGCTTGGAGACGATGTTGCCCTCGTATCCATAATGACTGCGAACAACGAGATCGGAACTATCCAGCCTATAAAGGAGGCCTGCGCTCTTGCCCACAGAGCAGGAGCCTACTTCCACACCGATGCGACCCAGGCAATCGGAAAGATCGAGGTCTCTGTAGAGGATCTGGACGTCGACTATGTCTCGATGTCGGGCCACAAGTTCTACGGTCCCAAGGGTGTAGGCGTTCTCTATGCCCGCCCAGGCGTACCTCTTCGACCTCTGATCCACGGCGGTCATCAGGAGCATGGCTTCAGGGCCGGCACCTACAACACGCTTGCGATTGCAGGCATGGGCGAGGCCGCAAGACTGGCTGCCCAGAGCATCAAAGAGGAGCACGACTATCTCTGGTCTCTCAGAGAGAAGCTGAGAAAGGGTATCGAGGAGAGGATTCCGAATGTCGTCATCAACGGTCATCCGACCGACTGCCTCCCGGGAACTCTCGATGTCTCATTCCCATGTGCAGAGGGCGAGTCGATACTTCTCTATCTCGATATGGAAGGAATCCAGGTGTCTACAGGCAGTGCCTGTGCGACCGGCAGCCTCGAGCCTAGCTACGTACTGCTCGCCTGTGGTGTTGATGTCGAGATAGCGCACGGTTCGATCAGGTTCTCACTTGGTCGCTATAACACAGAGGAGGATATCGACTATGTTCTCGAGAAGCTTCCTCCTATCATTTCCAGGGTAAGAATGATGTCTACCCGCAAGGAGAAGAAGTAATGGCCAGCAGTTTCATGTCCCAGTGGGTCTATACAGATATAGTCAAGGATCACTTCATGAATCCCCGCAATCTCTGGAAGGAGAACGAGGATTTCGAACCGGATGGAGTGGGCGAGGTAGGTTCCCTTGCCTGCGGTGACCAGATGAGGGTAGGCATCCAGGTCGTGGATGGAAGGATAAAGGACCTCAGATGGCTCACATACGGCTGTGCAAGCGCAATTGCATCGACCTCGATGATGAGCGAGATGGCGATCGGAATGACACTCGAGGAGGCATACCACCTCACACCTACGATGATCATGGATAAGCTCGGTGGTCTTCCGGAGCACAAGTTCCACTGCTCTGTTCTGGGTGACAAGGCACTCAGGGCCGCAATCGACGACTATCTTGAGAAGAACAATCTTCCAAACCCATACAAGAACAAGGTCGCCAAGGTCATGTGCGAGTGCAAGAATGTCACCGACGTCCAGATCGAGGAGCTTGTAAAGAGCGGCAAGGTCCACACCTTCGAGGAGCTTCAGGAGCTGACAGGTGTTTCCACAGTCTGTGGAAAGTGCAGGAACAGGATAAAGGAGGAGCTCGAAGAGCTTCTGCATATCTACAGCAAGTAAGGTCCAATGGTAAGCATATACAAGGACGAGGTAAAGGATCTCCTTTACCCCAGAAAGGGCAATATAACCAGGCACAAGGACCTGATAAAGGTCGAAAGGCCACAGAGCTATACTGCTGGCCAGGTGAGGAAGCTGAGGCGCTTTCTGCAGCTTTCGCAGGGACTCTTCAGCGAGGTGATGGGGGTCTCGCTGGCAACTGTAGTTGCCTGGGAGAATGGTGCGAATGTACCGTCGGGACCATCGTGCAGGCTGATGGACATGCTTGCCATGAATCCCGACATACTCCTTGAGTGCAAGGTGATAGAGTTCAAGAATTGAGGACGGAAACCTTTCCGTCCTTTTCTTTGCCCTTGCGATGATGTAATATTCGATGGAGGGGGTTGTCGATGCGCAAGAACTACAACGAGGCACTGCTATACGAGACGCTTTTCCAGGTACTGAGGAAGAATGAAGCCGAGGCCTGGAAGATGTACGACAACCTGAGAAAGTGCATCGATGTCTCAAGACCGCTTCCCGAGATAATCTCGCCGCTGTGCGATATAACGAACCTTTCATCTGTCGCCCTCGGGGAGGCCTACTACCGCCTCAGGACACTCTTCGAGGCCTACGAGCAGCGCATTTCATATGAGATCATAGACGACAGGGATCCACTCTGGCCCAAGGGGGCAGATACTGGAGAGAGCCCTGTGCACTTTCTCTTCCTTGCAGGAAATTCCGCCCTGCTTTCAAGACCGCGTGTCACTGTGATCGGAATGAAGAATCCGACCCAGATAGGCTTCAATGCCTCCCTTTCGGCCCTCTCCGAGATAAGTTCGGCAAAGTGTGTGATGATGAGCGTATTCGAAAGCGGGGTGGACCAGTACTGCATTCAGAATGCACTTCTCGAGAAGATTCCCCAGATAATCGTCCTTTCGTCTCCACTTCACCAGTGCAATCCCGACTCCTTCCGTGAGCTCATGGTCGCCATCGTCAATTCGGGCTCCCTGCTGATAACAGGATTTCCTCCATCATCGAAAAGCGAGAAGTGGTTCAGCATACCGAGAAACCGACTTCTCATGGCGATCAGCCAGTATGTCGTCATCCCGGAAGAGAAGGATGGTGGCCCCTCCTGGGCCCTTGCCGATATCGCTCACAGGGAGGGCTCTCCGGTAATCCTCTTTGAGTCCTCTGTGCAGAATCCGGCCTACAGATATGCAACTGCATACTCCCAGAATGCCAATGTCATTGTCTGGAGGAAGAGGAACGATCTCAAGAGGGTCCTGGTGCCTATGAAGAGTACTCCCAGAAGGAAGAAGGAGAACCCGGAACAGCTGGAACT
>LVBC01000235.1 GCA_001604265.1 Spirochaetales bacterium Spiro_01 | reverse complement strand
ATATGACAAAGCCTCTTTATCCGCTCCGTTGGGGCGGATCAATAATGTCCACAAGGAGGAATTCATGAGAAATTATGAGTTCACCGTCATCTTGGATCAGAATGAAGACAAGATGGCAGAGGGTCTCAAGTTCGTACTTGCGACCTTCGAAAAGAATGGTGTTGAAATCACCAAGCAGGATGATATGGGAGTCAGGACTCTTGCATATCTCATCAACAAGCAGGAGAAGGGCCACTACGTCTACTTCGAGCTCTCTGCAGATCCAGCCAAGATTGCAAAGATCAGCCACGAATTCCAGCTCAGCACCCTTGTTCTCAAGTTCCTGTTCGTAAACCCAGAAAAGTAGGTTTTATCAAGGATTTGGAGGAAGTAATATGCCTGCAGATATCAACAGTGTATTTCTCGTAGGAAGACTCACCCGGGAGAGCGAGTACCGCGTATCCCAGAATGGTGGAGCAGTTGTGCGATTCTCGATCGCTGTCAACCGTAGAAAGAGGACGGGTGACAACTCCTGGGAAGACGAAGCCAACTTCTTCAACTGTGTCTATATGGGAAGATCGGCAGAATCGGTAAACCAGTATCTGGAGAAGGGACGTCAGGTAGCAATACAGGGCGAGCTCAGACAGAACAAGTGGACCGACCAGCAGGGTCAGAACCGTTCTACAGTAGAGATCTTTGTCAACAATCTCCAGCTTCTCTCTTCCCCACAGGGACAGTCTCAGCCAAGAGGTGCAGATGCACCTTCCGCCGGATGGAATCAGAGTGCCAAGAGCAGTCAGTCCTACCAGAGACCGTCCAGTCCACAGAACAGCACAAGAGGACAGGCAGGAAGCTACACTATGAGACAGAACTCAAGTGCAGACTTACCTGACTTCAATGTCGGACCAGAGCAGTACTCTGACGACGAAGTACCATTTTAAAAGTTAGGAGATTAGAAAATGCGTGACGATAATGAAGCATTCGTAAATGACAAGGATGCAGCTGGCAGAGACAGAAAGCCAGGTGCTCGCAAGATGGGTTTCAAGAAGAAGGTCTGCAAGTTCTGCCAGCCAGGCGCACCAAAGGCAGACTACAAGAATCCTGACGCTCTGCGCAGATACATTACCGAGAGAGGAAAGATCCTTCCTGCTCACATCACCGGTACCTGTGCAAAGCACCAGAGAGCCCTCAACAACGAGATCAAGAAGGCAAGAGTTCTCGCTTACCTTCCATTCGAGAAGCAGTGAGCGATAGGGGACAGTATCTGGATGTCATCCTTGCCGTGGTAATATCCTTCGTGATGTCCAACCTCGGCGTGGGTGCTCTTGTATTCACTCTCCCTCTGCTTGTTCTTGCAAAGCGCACCTCACGACTGAAAACGGACACCGCCTGCGTTGCTGTGCTGGTGCTGGTGCTCCTGAAGCTGGTCTTCACCATGAGATCGGTAGTTCCGGATGCCCTAACGTTGGGTCTTGTGGGGGTTAACCTGTTCGTGCCGCTTTCACTCATACTGGGCGCGCTGGTATGGGTGAACACCACTTCAGAGCCGCTCTTCAGGAGAATACTTCTGATGTGCGTGCCGCCTTTTGTGGTGTTCTTCCTTCTCGAGATCTGGTTCTCTCTGAACCAGGAAGTAGCTCTCGGGGTAATGGAGGACTACAGGAATCTGTACAGGGAGTTCATAGGCTCTCTTGCAGGTGATTCGGCTGAAAGGTCGGATCTGGTCTTCCAGGTGTTCATGTACGGTATTCTGGGCTGCGTTGTGGCCTTTACATGCCTTCTGAACATCGCAAACGCCTTTGTTGCATCAGTATCCGGCAGGATATACGATCCAGCAAAGGATGAAAGGATCATGTACTTTCGCGTTCCAGCCTGGTTCATCTATCCTTTCCTGCTGCTCTGGGCAGTTGTACTTGCAATAGGCTTCGTCGATGTGCCTGTACAGCTGATGCTCTCTGTCGTGAACCTTGCCGTGATGTCGCTGATGATCTACGGAATGCAGGGTTTTGCGATAGTCTACTTCAATCTGAGAAGGAGAATGGAGAACCTCAGGTCGATAAGACTTTTTTTCGTCTTTGCCTTCCTGCTGTTCTTCTTCGTGGGTGCGAACCTGATCCTGTGGTTTGGTCTCCCGCTTGTGGGAGTACTGGAGAACTGGGTCGAACTAAGAAAACGTAAACAAGGAGTTTACAAAAATGAAGATCATTCTCTGTAATGATGTTGTCAACCTCGGCGAAGAGGGAGACACCGTAGTAGTAAAGGACGGTTACGCTCGTAACTATCTCCTGCCGACCGGACAGGCTGTCGTCTGCAACAAGACCAACCTTGCCATCGTAGCTTCCAGAGCTGCCCAGATCGAGAAGAGAAAGGCCGAGAAGAGAGCTGCATCCGCTTCCCTCAAGCAGAAGCTCGATGCAGTCACAGTCACACTCGTAGTCAACGCTGGCGAGTCTGGCAAGCTCTTCGGTTCTGTTACCTCCCAGATGGTCCAGGAGGCTCTTGCAAAGGAGGGCATCGAGATCGAGAGAAAGAAGCTCGAGGTTCCTACCCACGCAATCAAGATGACCGGCACATATACTATTGTTGCCCACCTCTATGAGTCCGAAGTCTCCCACGTCAAGCTCGTCATCGAATCCGTCGAGCAGGTCAAGGAGAGGGAAAGAGAGGCAGCAAGAGCTGCTGCAGAGGCTGCAAAGAAGGCCGAGGCCGAAGCAAAGGCCGCTGCTGAGGCAGCTGCAAAGGCAGAAGCAGAAGCTGCTGCTGCCGAGGAAGCTCCAGCTGAGGAAGCACCAGCTGCAGAAGAGAACAACTGAGATAACGTTCAAGGAGAACTTTGAATGGCGGATGGCTCTGTTTACAGATCTAAGACCCTACCTCACGACGATGAGGCGGAGAAGGCTGTACTCGGAGCCATTCTTCTCAATTCATCTGCCCTTGAAACGGCAATGGAGATTCTCCAGCCCGATGATTTCTATCACAGTGGCAATGGAATAATCTTCAGATCCTTCATCGATTATGCAGAGGAGAATCAGGCACAGACCCTGGATCTCGTCTCCATAATCAACTTTTTGAAGAGCAGGAACTCCACCGACAAGAGTGGAGGAACTCTTCTTGAGCGCTGTGGTGGAGTAAGCTACGTATCCACACTCACTGACAGCGTCTCCAATACAGCCTCCATAGCAGTCCACTGCCAGATAGTCCACAACCTTGCAAAGCGAAGAAGACTCATTCTCCTTTCGAACGAGTTCATCTCCTCATCCTATGATGAGAGCAGGGATGTGACCGAGATCCTTCTCGAAGCCTCCGGCAAGCTCTCCGACCTCGAGGATGGAGAAGGAGAGAGCAGGAGCGACAGGTCCGCAAAGCCATTTCTCAATCAGGCCATCCAGCTCATAAAGGCCAGGATGAGCGGTGTCAAGTCCGACAACCTTGAAACCGGCTTCGACCGACTCGATATCATGACGGATGGTGGCTTCCATCCTACAGACTTCATAATCATAGCAGCACGCCCATCCATCGGTAAGACCGCATTCTGTACCTCGATAATCCAGAACATGATACAGAGGGACTACAAGATCGTCTTCTACTCTCTCGAGATGAGCGGCATGCAGGTCATCCAGAGACTCCTTACCGGAATATCCAAGGTGCCTCTCAAGATGATCAGGAACGCGACCTTCACAAGCAACAGGGATCAGAACTTCATGCATGTGATCAACGCGGCCTCCAAGCTCTACGATTCGCACCTCTTCATCTACGATATTCCGAACATGAAGCTTTCCGATATCAGGGCAACTGCCAGAAGGCTCAAGCGAGAGGAGGGCATTCAGGCCATCTTCCTCGACTATATCGGTCTTGTTGATTCAGGTCTTCCCTCGACAGTCGCTCGCTTCGAGCAGGTCGCGCACATCTCAAGAAGCCTCAAGGCTCTTGCCAGGGACCTGAAGATACCTGTAGTCGTGCTCTGTCAGGTCTCCAGAGATGCAGAGGGCGACAAGAACGAGCCACAGCTCAACAATCTCCGCGATTCCGGTGCAATCGAGCAGGATGCCGATATGGTCATGTTCCTCCACAGGTCCAGGAAGATCGACGAGAACAACCTTGTAAACGGCATGCAGCCTACCAAGGTCATCGTCGCCAAGCAGAGAAACGGTGAGACTGGAGAGTTCAAAGTGGGCTTCAAGAGGGAGACAGCCTCCTTCGAGAACATCCTCTTCGATGTTCCAGATGAGCCAAATCAGGGTGGACAGTCCTTCAGAAAGGGCTGATTCAGATTCCAAGCAGATCCCTTATTGTAAGCGAATACATCGCGATCATTATCAGCAGCGTACAGACAAGACCCATGAAGTGGAAGACTACATAGGCCCTTGGAGACATATCCCTTCTGGTGATCATCTGAAGAAGATTGACAAGCATCTGTCCTCCATCGAAGGATGGAAGAGGTAGAATATTCGCAACGCAGAGCGAAATCGATACGATTGCAAGCAGATATATGAAGGCCCTGAAGCCCGATGCAAAGCTCGTCTTCATTCCAAGCAGTGTTATCGAGCCGATGGAAGATGCGGCCTTTGCGGGCCCTGTAATCTCTTCACTTGCATTCCTACCACGCCTTGTGACTACCTGGAAAAGCGAGTGGAGCGTCAAAAAGAAGTTGTCCTTTGCTTTGACTGCACCTGTAAGTGCGCCAGATAGGAAGGTGCTCTGACTTCTCTTCTCAAGCTCTGTCTTCCAGGCAAAGGGGTAGTTGTCCGCTTCTATGATGATCGTCCTTCCATCCCTTTCCACCTTGAAGGTGTTGATATCCCTTGCATTGTCGTAGACACCGAGAGAGCATGTCACAGGCACTCCGTTCATCTCGACTATCCTGTCCCCGACTTCAAATTGAGAAGGTTCGACAACTCTTCCGATAATAGTATCCTCGTACAGTACGAGGCCGTACCTTCCATCCCTTGAGTGGATTGTTGTTCTGAATATGCTACCATCCCTGTCGACAAGCAGTTCGAGATCCTCTCCTCTGGAAGCATGAATCAGCGTCTCAAGCTCCTGCCAGGAGGTGACCCTTGTCCCATTGCATTCCAGGACAAGATCGCGCTCTTTGAGCGTTTTCTGCTCTATGACATCCGGATACATCCTCTCATAGAGGTATGCAGGAACTATCCTGGCCTCATGGACGATGGTCTCGACCGGGATGACTGCAGTAAGGCCGAAGAGGATGCAGGCAAGCAGGAAGTTCGCAAGTGGGCCTGCAAGGAAGATCATGAAGCGCACGAGTGGGGTTGTGCCGAAGTACGAGCCCTGCTCGGTGACCTTGAAAGCTCTCGCTTCATCCTTCAGCGCCTTTGTAAGATCTGTAGAGCCCTTCATCGAGCAGTAGCCACCAAAGGGTATGAGAGAGAGGCGAAGCTCTGTTCTTCGTCCCTGGATTGAAAAGAGCTTCGGTCCCATGCCGATAGAGAAAACTTCAACATCGATCTTGAGAAGGCGTGCCATCATAAAGTGGCCTCCTTCGTGGAAAAGCAGCACGAGCGAGATGCCGAAGAGCCCGATCAGAAGATAGAGGAGTCTAGATAGATAGTAGGCCATATGCGACCTCTCGGGCTGCCTCTCTTGCTCTTCTGTCCTCTCTGAGAATCTCCTCGAGCGAGCTGCAGTTTCTGCTCCAATCGTGATCCTCGACAGTCCTCTCGACTATCCTGGCAATGTCAGTGAAGCGGATTCTATCATCTATGAAGAGGCCAACTGCGACCTCATCGGCTGCATTGAATGCAATTGGGTACGAGCCCTTCCTCTCAAGACAGCTGTAGGCAAGAGCGAGGAGAGGAAACTCCTCTCTGCTCCACCTCTGGAATGTGAGCTCAAGATTGTCGAAGGATAGTGGAGCAACCGAAGAGAGAAGCGACTCTGCATCCTCGTTGACAGCTGCAAGAATCGGAAGCGTCATGTCGGGAGGTGAAAGCTGCGCGTAAACAGAACCATTTGCAAGACGAATCATCGAGTGGATGATTGACTGCCTGTGGATAGTGACCTCGATATCGCAAGCCTTCATATTGAAGAGAAAGCCTGCTTCGATCACTTCAAGGCCCTTGTTCGCAAGTGTTGCAGAGTCGATCGATATCTTTCTTCCCATCTTCCAGGTAGGGTGCTTCACAGCCTCCTGCCATTTGATATCATCGAGATCTCTTCTTCCAAGAAAGGGGCCACCGGATGCAGTAATCACAAGAGAGGAGACCGAGGAGTGTCCCTTCATGAGATGGTAGATTGCAGAGTGCTCGCTGTCGACTGGAATGACCTTTACATTCTTCCTTGCTGCATAGTCGAGAAACCAGGAGCCGCCCATGACGACAGTCTCCTTGTTCGCAAGCGAAAGATTCAATCCTGCATCCACTGCGGCGACAGAGGCCTTCAGACCCTCTGCTCCTGCAATTCCATTGAGTGCCATGTCGGCATCAAGAGAACGGAGAAAGGCTTCGAGATCGAAACAATCCCTGTTGAGGGCGTATGGACAGGAAAACTCTCTTGAAAGCTTCCTGAGCTTGTCTTCTGATGAGTGCGCAACGAGAGCTGCGACCTCTACATTGATTCTATTGTGCCTAACAGCTTCAAGAAAGGTCGTTC
>LVBC01000234.1 GCA_001604265.1 Spirochaetales bacterium Spiro_01 | reverse complement strand
GTATATCTCGGAAGTCGCGACTACAGGGCCTGGAAGGAGATAATAGACTCCTACCTATGACACGATATAAAAGGCTCCAGCTTCTTCTCCTTCTCATCGCCCTTCTTCTGATACTTCTCGGAGTTCTGAGGGAAGAATCCTACGTCGTCCTGGACAAGGCGACCAGAATCTGTCTGGAGTGCATCGGAATTGGCTAGCATCAAGAGAGGAAGACTAATTGTACAGGTACTCTTTGCAGCCCTTTCCAATGGCTATCTCAAGGGCTTTGCAAAGGGAAGGATATACACAGGAAACTCGAAGTTCCTCTGCACTCCCGGCATGAACTGCTACTCCTGCCCAGGAGCCCTCTTCTCGTGTCCCATCGGATCATTGCAGGCGACACTGAGTGCACGTGGCTTCCTTATCTCGATGTATGCAGTCGGCTTCATGGTCCTCTTCGGGACAGTGCTGGGAAGGGCTGTCTGCGGCTTTCTCTGCCCCTTTGGCCTGATACAGGACCTTCTCTACAGGATACCCTTCAAGCGGAAGATTGGAAAACTCAGATATGAGAAGCCCTTGAGACTGCTCAGGGTACTTGTGCTCACTCTCTTCGTGATACTGCTTCCACTCCTTGCTGTGGACATCACAGGACTTGGAAAGCCCTGGTTCTGCAAGCTCATATGCCCAGTCGGGACACTTGAAGCGGGAGTTCCACTTGTGCTTGCGAACAGTATGATAAGAGGAGCAATCGGCTTTCTATACACCTGGAAGGTGCTCCTCCTTCTTCTGACTCTCCTCATTTCGATAGTAATCTATCGCCCCTTCTGCAGGTATCTCTGCCCACTTGGGCTTGTATATGGCCTCTTCAACCGCTTTGCATTCTACAGGTATGAGATAGATAGCGAAAGGTGCACACTCTGCGGTCTCTGCCAGAAGAGATGCAAGCTCGATATAGCTGTCTTCAAGAATCCGAACAGCATCGATTGCATCCGCTGTGGCGAATGCATCACCTCGTGCCCTGAAAATGCAATCAGAAGCACATTGAGGAGAAGATGAGAATCAGTTTTCCGGATTCCAATAGCCCCTGTGGACCTCTTCGACTGCTTCCTTCAGCTCTGGAAATGGTCCTTCGACTGCTATATCCTTCTGACCTGCGGCCAGAATCGTCCTGCAGCTTATATCGAAGGTCGGGTTCTTCTCATCCGAGCCTGTGAGCTTCAGAAGGTCCTTCTCTGTGAGGCCATAGACGATGTGGCCAATATTCGACCAGTAGATTGCACCGGTGCACATGCAGCAGGGCTCGAAGGTCGTATAGAGTGTGCACTTCCAAAGAAAGGAGGGCTCATAGGCCTGGCTTGCTCTAGTCGCAAGCATCCTCTCTGCGTGTGCTGTCCTGTCGTGCAGGTCCCTTTCTGCGTTGCCCTGCTCCATCAGGATGTTGCCATTCTCGTCCACGAGCACAGCTCCGAATGGGGTGTTTCCCCTCTCTCTTGCATTTCTGGCCACCTCGTTTGCGGCCTTTAGATACTTCATGTGATCCAGCATATCTACCCTCTCAATAGCCCTCTTCAAGCTTTCTGACCCTATCCAGGACCATTCTATTATAGGGTACATCCAGTCCCAATGTCTCTGCCTTCAAGACCACTGTACCTGCAAAAAGCTCCACCTCCGAAGGCCTTCTCATCAATCCATCCTGCCTCATCGAGGGCAGCTTCTCCGGATCGAGAGTGTCGACCAGGGCGAACATGTCATCGTAGTCGCTCTCCGTCAGAGCGACGTTGCTTGCCCTGGCAAGAGAGAGAACCTCTCTCATCAGTGCACCCATCATATCCCTGGCCTCTCCGGGCTTCTGTACACTTCCGTAGTTGCCTTCGAAGAGCATGACTGTCTGGTTCACGCCGACATTCAGCATCCACTTCGTCCAGATGCGATGGATTATGTCCTTTTCGACTATATATGGGAGACCTGTCCTCTCAAGGAAGTCGACAAGCCTATCCAGGGCCTCTCGCTGCTCACTTCTCTCTGCTCCGATATAGATGCGTCCGAAGTGGCTGTATTCAAGATCTGTGCCGATCTTCACAGCATCCATTCCCTGTACGATGCAGGGCACTACCTGGGAAATCGAGAAGGCCCTTCCGATGACCTCCTCTGAAATTATCCCATTCATCACAGAAAGCAGCACTGTGCCGGGGCCCACAACGCTTCTTGCCTCCATTACAGCCTCATCGAGGTCCGTTCCCTTGACTGCGAAGATGACA
>LVBC01000233.1 GCA_001604265.1 Spirochaetales bacterium Spiro_01 | reverse complement strand
AGGATATCTTTTTCATCAAAAAGCAGTTGTAAATAGATAAAGTTGAGTGCTGTGGGTTTGACCCAGTATGGCATTTTTTTGTATTACTAGAATAACTGGTCAAATCGGCCAGGGAGGATTAAATGGAAACAGTTGCTGACTATTTTGGCTGCCTCGTCTTCAATGATGAAACAATGAGGGAGAGACTGCCCAAGGACATCTACAGAACACTGATGAAGACGATATCCGATGGAAAGGATATCGACATCACTGTTGCCAACAGCGTTGCCAACGCAATGAAGAACTGGGCAGTCGAAAAGGGCTGTACCCACTTCACGCACTGGTTCCAGCCGATGACCGGCATTACTGCAGAGAAGCACGATGCCTTCATCTCCCCAGTATCCGGCGGCAAGGTCCTCCTGGAGTTCTCCGGCAAGGAGCTCATAAAGGGCGAGCCGGATGCCTCATCATTCCCATCTGGCGGTATAAGGGCGACCTTCGAGGCCAGAGGCTACACTGCCTGGGATCCGACAAGCTATGCCTTCATAAAGGATGATACACTTTATATTCCTACAGCCTTCTGCTCCTATACAGGAGATGTACTGGACAAGAAGACTCCGCTTTTGAGGTCCATGGAGGCTGTGAGCTCGGAGGCTCTGAAGATCGTCCATCTGTTCGGAAGATATGATGTAAAGAGCGTCAGGACCACAGTTGGTCCAGAGCAGGAGTACTTCCTCATCGACAAGGATGACTATGCGAAGAGAGAGGATCTCATCCTTACAGGTAGGACTCTTCTCGGTGCCCGCTCTCCAAAGGGACAGGAGATGGATGATCACTACTTCGGTTCCATCAGGACCAGAGTAGCAGCCTATATGAGAGACCTGGACAAGGAGCTCTGGAAGCTTGGCATCAATGCAAAGACCAGGCACAATGAGGTCGCTCCCTGCCAGCACGAGCTTGCACCCGTCTTTGCAACTACAAATATCGCAGTCGATCACAACCAGCTGACAATGGAGCTCATGAAGAAGGTCGCAGAGCGCCATGGCTTTGCCTGTCTGCTGCATGAGAAGCCATTTGCAGGTGTCAACGGCTCTGGAAAGCACAACAACTGGTCTCTTTCCACCGATACTGGAGTGAACCTGCTTGAGCCGGGTGACAATCCCAGGGACAATGCACAGTTCCTTATCTTCCTTGTTGCCGTCATAAAGGCAGTCGATGAGTATCAGGACCTGATGAGATGCTCTGTCGCCTCTGCCGGAAACGATCATAGGCTCGGAGGCCATGAGGCACCACCTGCAATCGTCTCCATGTTCCTCGGAACAGAGCTGAATGAGGTCCTCGAGGCCATAGCCGGTGAGAGGGCGATCAACGGTCAGTTCAAGTCCTCTATGGAGCTTGGAGTGCATGTCCTTCCAAAGTTCCCGAAGGATTCGACAGACAGGAACAGGACATCACCATTTGCCTTTACTGGAAACAAGTTCGAGTTCAGGATGCCAGGCTCCTCGTTCTCGGTCTCCGGTCCGAACATCATCATAAACACGATCGTTGCAAAGGAGCTGAGAGGCTTCTATGAGGAGCTGAAGGATGCTACAGATCTCAACGCTGCAGTTACAAAGCTTGTCAGAGAGACCTACAAGGCACACAAGAGAATCGTCTTCAATGGAAACAACTACTCTGATGAGTGGGTCAAGGAGGCAGAGAAGAGAGGTCTTCTGAACCTCGAGTCCGCTCCTGATGCCCTCGATACCTTCATCGCGGACAAGAACATCGAGCTTTTCAAGGAGTTCGGTATCTTCTCTCCTGTGGAGGTCCACTCCAGATACGAGATCCTCAACGAGGAGTACTCCAAGACAGTCCATATCGAGGCACTTACGATGGCCGATATGGTCAACAGGAAGATAATCCCAGCTGTCGCCGAGTATTCTGCAAGGCTTGCAAGTGGAATCGTTGCAAAGAAGAGTGCAGTTCCAGGTCTTTCCTGCGAGGCCGAAGAGTCGCTGGTAAGCAGACTGACTTCGTATATCGACCAGCTTTCTGAAAAGATCGGTAAGCTTACAGCTGTCACTGATGAGTCCATGAAGCTCGAAGGCTCTGCAAGAGCACACTACACAAGGAACTCCATCGTTCCTGCAATGGAAGAGGTCAGAAAGATCTCCGACGAGCTTGAGCTCATCGTCGACAGGAAGGTATGGCCCTATCCGACCTATGGCGAGATGCTCTTCTACGTCAGATAGTTGACCCTGGTCTTTTTATTGGCTCTTCTACAAACTTTGTGTGACTAAAGTGCCGATAGTGTCTTAGCCTACA
>LVBC01000232.1 GCA_001604265.1 Spirochaetales bacterium Spiro_01 | reverse complement strand
ATCCGGTCCTGGGCATATCGCCCCCATTGCTGGATATTAAAGCACTGAAAGGAAAAAATGAATCCTCCGAGCGTAAAAAAGTGGAAGGACATTGCTGTCC
Source organism: Spirochaetales bacterium Spiro_01 (assembly GCA_001604265.1). Taxonomy (GTDB): domain Bacteria; phylum Spirochaetota; class Spirochaetia; order Sphaerochaetales; family Sphaerochaetaceae; genus Bullifex. The sequence continues at coordinate 2,258 of LVBC01000232.1, read as the reverse complement.
CTCCACCATGTCGTTTTCATATCTGCTGGAGATCACTTCTCCTCTGCAGCCTTTCTTGCCTTTGCTTCATTGATGACCTCTTCAGCAAGGCGACCCATGAGCGGTTCGTAGTGGTCGAACTCCAGTTCGAAGGAACCGGTACCACTTGTCATGCTCTTGAGGTCGATCGCATAGGTGCGGAGCTCGGCCATTGGAACCTCTGCCTTTACGGATGTGAGGTGGCCTCTCTCCTCCTGTCCAAGTACTCTGCCTCTCTTGCTGGAAAGGTCGGAGAGGATGGCTCCGAGGTACTCGTTCTCGACGAAGACTTCAAGCTTCATGATAGGCTCGAGGAGTGTACAGCCTGCCTTTGGAAGGGCAAGGTCCATAGCTCCCTTTGCTGCGAGCTTGAATGCCATTTCGGAGGAGTCGACCGGGTGCTCCTTGCCATCGATGAGGGTGACAGCGATATCGACAAGAGGGTAGCCTGCGAGGAAGCCCTCGTGCATCGACTCCTGGATACCCTTCTCGATACCAGGGATGTAGCCCTTGCTGATGGCACCGCCCTTGACGATGTTGTCGAAGGTGTAGTAGTCGCCCCTTTCGGTCGGCTTGATGGAGAGGACGACTCTTGCGAACTGGCCATGTCCACCGGTCTGCTTCTTGTGGGAGTACTCAACGATGCCGGAGTCCTTGGTGATGGTCTCTCTGTAGGCGATCTTCGGAATCGAGGTGTTGATCTTGATCTTCTGCTTGTCGCGGATGCGGTCGAGGATCATGTTGACCTGGAGTTCACCCATACCGCCAACTACGGTCTCTCTTGTCTCCTCGTTGTAGCTTACATGGAAGGTAAGGTCCTCGACAGTGACCTTGTGAAGTGCCTCTGTCATCTTGTCCATTGTCTTCTTGTCCTCTGTCTTTACAGCTACCTGGTATACAGGCTGTGGAAGAACGAGATGTCTGAAGACATACTTGACATCCGGACCGGAGAGGAGGGAAGCGTGGGTCTCTGCGATATCGTTCTTGACGATGATACCGATGTCGCCAGCCTCGAGAGCATCTACTTCGATGAGCTTCTTGCCAAGTGCCCTGTAGAGCTTGCCGGCCTTTGCCTTCTTCTTCTGGTCAGGGTTGTAGAGGTCCGTTTCTGGAGTCATTCTTCCCTTGACGATCTTGATGAAGTTCATCCTTCCGGAGTACTGGTCGATCTGGGTCTTGAAGCAGTATGCAGCTACTGGGATGTCGCCACCCTCGATAGCTGTAGGAGCCTCGTAGCCATTCTCGTTGATTGCATAGTCGAATCCATCCAGTGGCCTTGGGAAGTTGTTCTTGATGAAGTTGAGCAGAGAGATGATGCCGGCGCCGGAGTCGGTTCCACCGCAGAATACTGGAACGACACGGTTCTGCTTCAGGCCCTCTCTGAGACCTCTTCTGATATCGTCTGCATCGAGTGTTCCCTCTTCGAAATACTTCTCGATAAGGTCATCGGCACCCTCTGCAGCATTCTCGATGAGTCTATTTCTGAAGTCCTCTACGACTGCTAAGTACTTTTCAGGAATTGGGATAGGAGTCTCCTTTCCGCCCTTGTGGCACTCGTATGCCTGGCCCTCGATGAGGTTTATGACTCCGTGGAACTCCTCGGCTTCGCCAAGTGCCATTACGACTGGTACGAAGTGGGAGTCGAACTCGGTTTCGAGAGAGTCGATGACATGTCTGTAGCTTGCTCTCTCTCTATCCATCTTGTTGATGAAGACAGCTCTTGGCTTCTTTCTCTCATCAAGCCTTCTCCAGAGCTTGATGGTCTCGATCTGTGCACCTTCACGACCATCTACTACCATGAGTGCCGATTCACAGGACCTGAATGCGCAGATCGTCTCACCGATGAAGTCTGCTGTACCCGGAGTATCGATTATGTTGATGGTCTTTCCATCCCATTCGAATGATGAAAGGGAAGCATGAACGGATATCTTTCTCTGGATTTCCTCCTCTGTATAGTCGCTTATGGTCTTTCCACTGTCGACTGTTTCAGCGTGATCGATGACACCGGCATAGTAGAGCATCTGTTCGACAAGATTGGTCTTGCCGGTGCCATTGTGGCCTACAAGTGCCACATTTCTGATATCCTTTGAAGCTACGCTCATAATTTCCTCCTTTTTTTAGAAAACGACGTATAAAAACAATCCTAAAGTCCCAAGCAGTCAATTGTCAAAGAAAAAAGTCATTTTCGGACAAAGAAGGACATTGGTCCAGCATATTTCTGGCTATGTGTACCCTGGTGG
>LVBC01000231.1 GCA_001604265.1 Spirochaetales bacterium Spiro_01 | reverse complement strand
TCCTATCGAGCTATTCGATTCCCTGAATCCGAAAAAGGGGACAATTATAGCAGTGACCTTCACATCGAATCTGTATTCATACAGTCCATCTCTGATGAAGGTTCTGGAAGGATTACTTGCAAGGAAGGATATCACACTCATCGTTGAGACATGTGCCTCAAGGATGCTGACCAACTTACTTGACAGATTTGATTATAAAGTATTCACAGGTCTCAACAGCTCTCTTGAGGCAAGACATCTTGCCGCCTTCTGTGGTGCATTCAACAACCACTTCTACGATAGCACTGACATGCTCATCCACACTCATGATGGAAAGACAACTAGAGCAGAATACCTGAACTGATTGCTTGAGAAGGTTTTAGCCAGAAAAAAAGAAAATCGGCACGATCCGAAAAGGGACCATGCCGTTTAAAGAATCTCTGACAGAACGGATACTCCTACAGAAGCATCTTGTCATTGGCCTCTGTATTGCCACTTGCCTTGGAGAAAAGCTCAAGCAGATCAGGGACTGTAAGCTTCTTCTTGTCCTCTCCCGAGATATCCACTACGACCTTGCCTGCATCCATCATTATGAGCCTGTTGCCATGTGCAATGGCATCTCTCATGTTGTGGGTGACCATAAGCGTTGTGAGATTGTTCTCGGAGACGACCTTGTCGGACATGAAGAGGACCTTCTCTGCAGTCTTCGGGTCCAGAGCAGCAGTGTGCTCGTCAAGAAGCAGGACTTTGGGTCGCTTCAGTGTTGCCATCAGAAGAGTGAGTGCCTGTCTCTGACCTCCGGAAAGAAGTCCGACCTTGGTCTTCATTCTCTCCTCGAGTCCGAGGTTGAGTCCCTTGAGGGCCTGGTAGTACTCCTCTCTCTCATCGTTGGAGATGCCCCACTTCAGGCCTCTTGGCTGACCGCGCCTTGCAGCAAGTGCGAGGTTCTCCTCTATCATCATATGGGGGTTGGTTCCCATCATCGGATCCTGGAATACACGACCGAGGACCTTGGCCCTCTTGTAGTCGGGCATGCCTGTCACGTTGATGCCATCGATCGTGATCGAACCGGCATCGACTGGGAAGGCACCAGCAAGCGCATTAAGCATCGTGGACTTTCCTGCACCGTTTCCGCCGATTACTGTGACGAAATCCCCCTCCTTCAATTCCAGATTCAGATGGTCGAGTGCGACCTTTGCATTTACTGTTCCTGCATTGAATGTCTTGCAGATATTCTCGAGCTTTACCATCATACACCTCCCCTCTTCGGAAGCACCTTTGCCTTCCAGTATGGAACTGCCAGGAAGAGTGCTACAATCACAGCGGAGATGAGCTTCAGGTCATTCGTGTTGAGACCGAGCTGGAGCGTCACCTGCAGTACGAGGTAGTAGACTATTGCACCGAATACTACAGTGAAGAGAGTAAAGGCGAAGTTGCCCTTGATCTTCTTCAGACAGACCTCACCGATGATGACAGCGGCAAGACCGATAACGATGGCACCACGGCCCATGTTGACATCGACAGCACCCTGGAACTGCGCAAGCAGTGCACCTGAGAGTGCCACGAGGCCATTGCTTATGATGAGGCCAAGGATTATATCGTTGTCAGGGTTGATACCCTGGGCTCTTGCCATGTGCTTGTTTGCACCGGTGGCTCTCATCGAACACCCCTTCTCCGTTCCGAAGAACCAGTAGAGGAGTCCTATGAGGACAACAAGGAAGACTATTATGAGAGGGATTGGATTTCTAAGAGAAAGCTCCCTGACATAGCGCTGGGATACCAGCAGCTTGTACTTGTCGACGCTGACAGGCTGGTTGGACTTTCCACCCATTATCCTGAGGTTCACGGAGTACAGAGCAAGCTGGGTGAGGATACCTGCCAAAATGGCAGGTATACCGCACTTTGTCTGCAGAGAGGCAGTAACAAGACCTGCAATACCTCCGATGAGGAAGGCACAGAAGATGCTGACCCAGGGGTTGACTCCTGCGCGGATCAGTACGACACATACTGCACCACCAGTTGCAAGCGAGCCATCGACCGTAAGGTCCGATACATTGAGTATGCGGAATGTTATGAATAGGCCCAAGGCCATGATACCCCAGATAAGACCCTGGGATATCGCACCTGGAAATGCATTGAATAGTGAAACGAAGAAGTTCATTACTGCCTCTTATGACCTACATTGCCTCGTAGCCAGCTGGAGCTGGGATTCCGAGCTGCTCACAGATGGACTTGTTGTACTTCTTTGTGACCTGTGGAGCGTACTCGACTGGCATTGTCTTGATATCTGCACCATCCTTGAGAATCTTTGCAGCCATCTTGCCGGTTGCATAGCCGATGTCATAGTAGCTGATCGAGAGTGTTGCAACGCCACATCCTGAGCAGAGGCCCTCTTCGCCTGCGATTACAGGAAGCTTTGCTGGAACTACGACGTTGGCAATTGCCTCGGTGTTTGCAGCAGCTGTATTGTCGGTCGGGATGTAGAGAACATCACAGCTTGTGGTGGCCTTCTGGGCGACAGCTGATACATCGTTGGTATCTGTGAAGGAGAATCTGGCGGTCTTGAAGCCGAGAGCTGCAAGATGCTTCTCCATGACCTCGATCTGATATACGGAGTTGGCCTCGGCTGTGCAGTAGAAGAGACCTACTGTCTTTGCCTCTGGGAAGAGCTCCTTGACCATCTCTGCCTGCTTGTCAAGTGGAGCGAGGTCGGAGGTTCCGGAGATGTTCCTGCCGACTGTACCGGTCCAGTTGTCGATCTCGAGTGCAGTTGCATAGTCAGTGACGGAGGTACCGAGAATTGGGATTGTGTCGGTTGCAGAAGCAGCTGCCTGGAGTGGAGGAGTTGCATTAGCAAGGATCAACGAGACATTCTTGGAAACGAAGCCGTTGATGATCGTTGGACAGTTGTTGATCTCACCGGAAGCATTCTGCTCGTCGAAGACGACCTCATCGCCCATTGCCTCGACAAGTGCGTCCTTGAAGCCCTTGGTGGCAGCGTCGAGAGCTGGATGCTGTACGAACTGTGCGATACCGACAACCTTCTTGCCGGAAGTGTTCTCGCCTGAGCCCTGAGCGAAGAGGGTCATTGCTGCGAGAAGAACAACTAGAAGTACGACTGTGATTCTCTTCATGGTTTTCTCCTTTCTAGTGATGCAGAGCAACATTTGTTACTATGTTAACATTAAGTTAAAAATGTTATATAAATCACTTACGAAGAAGACTATATCTATAGAAAAGTGATGTCAACTATTCCCATGACCACAAGGCTATTTCTTCTTTGATAATTTCTTTATTGTCTCCATCATCTCGAGGTCGTCAGCTGTGACCTGCATGCTGGTCGCAACGGGATTCTCCCCTGGGCGGGTAATCTCCATTCGGATGACAGTCCCCTCTG
>LVBC01000230.1 GCA_001604265.1 Spirochaetales bacterium Spiro_01 | reverse complement strand
TCTTCCGATCTGGGTTGAATACTGGGCTGCTGAATATTTTCTGATCACGTTCATATCAATTGAGATATGGATAGAGCTTTGGGCTTTCCTGATTTTATAAGCAGTTTAAATGTTCCTGATTTTATTCTACACTTTCCATTGGGAGCCTGTTTGGAATGCTTTACAATCTGATAATCGCCCCTATCGAGATGATCGTCGACTGGGTCTTCATATTCTTCTACAAGAACTTCATGATGGGTGCTATCGGTGCTGTTGTCGGTGTCAGCTTCGTCATCAACTTCCTTGCTCTTCCTGTCTACAATATTGCAGATGGTCTCCAGGAGGCCGAGAGACGGAAAGAAAAAAGCATGGAGAGATGGGTCAGGCACATAAAGCATGCCTTCAAGGGTGACGAGCAGTTCATGATGCTATCCGAGTACTACAGGCAGAATGACTACCATCCACTCTATGTGCTGAGAAGCTCCCTTTCGATCCTGATCGAAATCCCATTCTTCATTGCAGCCTACCACTACCTGTCGCACAATACACTGCTTTCAGGTTCGAGCTTCTGGATCTTCAGGGACTTCGGAGCCCCAGATGGTCTTCTCAGATTCTCTCTTGCAGGCAAGCTTGTTGTTATCAACATCCTACCTATAATAATGACACTCATAAACTTTGTATCAGGTGCCATCTACACGAAGGATGCAACTCTCAGAGAGAAGAGCCAGCTCTATGTAATTGCACTTATCTTCCTTGCCCTGCTCTACTCTTCCCCTTCAGGACTTGTTCTCTACTGGATCCTCAACAACCTCTTCTCTCTAGTGAAGAACATAGTACTCAAGCTGAAGCATCCTGGAAGGATCACGCACATACTTGTCTCCATCGTCATCACACTGTTTGGCTACTACGTCTTCCATGGCGGCTACTCGGATACAGGAAAGGCCTACTATGTCGCCTTTGCACTCTTCATCTACCTGCTTCCTGTAATCTCATATGGCATCAGGAAGGCGTTCTCCATGCTTCCGGAAGTAGATACAGGAGAAGGAACCAGGCTTTCCCTCACAGTGCTTTCAGGCCTGGGCCTTGCCCTTCTTGCTGGCCTTGTGCTTCCCTCCTCTGCAATCGCCTCGAGCCCTGTTGAATTTTCGTACCTTGGCTCGACTGCCGATCCAAGCTCCTATGTATATACATCGCTTTCTATATTCCTGGGCCTCTTCCTGTTCTGGCCCTTCTGCCTATACAAGATGTTCGGCAAGAGTGTGAGAAAGGTGCTTCCTGCCCTCTTCTTCTCTCTGCTCGTCTCGGCACTTCTGAATGTATATCTCTTCAAGCAGAGGTATGGTGACCTCACTACCTCATTCGAGCTTGAATACTCAATCAGGAACATCACTATAGTACAAGCTGTATTGCCTATCCTCATTTTCATCCTGCTTCTGGTCGTCTACTATCTTCTTGCGCTGAAGAAGAGGAGCTCGATACTTGTATTTGTCGCACTTACGCTTCTACTTGCAGAGCTTTTCCTCGGAATTATGAAGATGAGCACGATAAGATCATCATTCAGGGAGTACGAGGACAAGCTTGAAGAGAGAGACAGCAGGAGCTCTCTCTC
>LVBC01000229.1 GCA_001604265.1 Spirochaetales bacterium Spiro_01 | reverse complement strand
CTCCTTGAGGACCCTTCCGAAGTGGTCAAGCTCCGAAATGAGGAAGGAGTAGACATCCCTGTCCTCGTCGCTTCCATTCCTGAACTCATCCTTTCCAAAGAGAAGTGTGCACATCCCATGGAGAGAGCTCACCAGTTCAGGACCGCTCTGGGCGCTGCAGAGGGATGACAGGGAGCCCTTGAAGGCCTTGTAGAACTCGATCAGGCTGCTCTTTTCCCGGGCAAGCTTCAAGAATAGCTCGTCTTTCCTTCCATAGTGGAGACTTCCGCTCTGGATATTGTGGTCGATCATGAAGCGGACAAGGGCTCTGTTCCTCTCGATATCAGTGTATGGGAAGGAGGTATCCAGCAGCAGAGCCTCCAGGGAGTGGAACGAAAGATTCTCTGTCGAGCACCTTCTTATTGCAAGCAGGAACCTTCCGGGAACTGTATCGATGAACTTCAGGCTTGTCATGAAGACAAGAGGGATTCCGTACTCCCTGCCCTTTCTTTCAAGGCGAGGGCGCATGTACTCGATATCGGGAGTCGAGAGGATGATATCGAAGATGGACTGGCCCTGCTTCTTGAGTTCGAGAAGTCTTCTGAAGAGCACCTCGAGCTCGGCCTCCTCGCTTTGATAGAGCTCGTACTTCGTCTTTCTGACCTCTGAAAGGCAGAGCTTCTTCAGCCCATCGACCGGTCCAAGCTCCTCCATCAGCCTTATCATTGGAATCTCGACATCGGCGCCGACCAGGATGTGGTCGATAGGAAAATCAGTGCAGAAAGCAGTCGAATGCCTCTCCCAGCCCGGCTCGAAGAGCGAGTTCTCTTCGAGGTACTCGCTGTAGAGATCCTTCAATCGCAGCAGGTCGCAATAGAGCTCATGGCTTCTTATCCTTGCTCCGTCCATCTCCTCGAGAGAGGGGAGTATCTGGGAAAGGAATGGAACAAAGCGCTGGAAGTAGGAGGAGCACTCGTCTCTGTAAAGGTACGAAAGTCCACTTCTTCCACTCTCGAGCAGCGATGAGATGAAGGCAAGCCTGTGGTACTTGTTCGCAGGCCTCCTATCTTCATGGTGCGGCGCAAAGAGGGCTGCGAACTCATCGAAGGCCATCGCCCTCGAGGCCCTTATGCTGCACCTTCTCTCTCGTGCAAACTCGCTGAGGTAGTATCTTGCAGTATTCTCTGTCGGGAATACCAGCGTACTGCCTTCTTCGGAAAACAATCGGAAAATCTCGTCTCTCAGTTCCATGGAGTCGAGTATACCATATCAGTCCAGGAAAGTTGCGCCGTCAGAGCGTAAATAGACAAAGAAAAGCATCCTGAAGGGAGGACAAAGTGATTAGGTAAGATTCTACTCTTTTCCATTTGATGCTAAGCTTGACCCATGCAGAAGCCAGAATACAGACCATACAGCTATACAGTCACCCAGATGGTGCTTGCAATACTCCTTTCCTTTCTCCTCTTCATCATCCTTGGGATGCTCGCGATGGCCACGATCGCATCATTATGGCCGGAAACCGGT
>LVBC01000228.1 GCA_001604265.1 Spirochaetales bacterium Spiro_01 | reverse complement strand
AAAAACATTTGATTTTCCACAACCGCAAATTAATCGGAAAAAAATAGTATTCTTAATTGACAGTAGTTTTGTGGTTGCCTTAATATAGTGTTAGCTAAATCAAAAAGACACTATATTTTGTGTTTTTTTGTGTTCTGGGCACTTGCATTTGAAAAGGGTGTCTCCAGTGCCTATCTATGGTAGGCTTCTCATGACGTCCTGACTACAAAAGACTTCTGTTCATACTGATTGGTATGGACCAAAGGAGTTATCTGCGCCCAGAAACAGCAGGAATATGATTCGAAATAGGAGTAGTAGATGTACCAGGTAATCAAGAGAACAGGAGATGTGGTCGCTTTCGATATCAAGAAGATCGAGAACGCAATCGTAAGAGCCTTCGTTGCTACCAACAAGAACTACAATGAAGATGTCATCCAGATGCTCGCTCTCAGGGCAAGTGCACGCTTTTCCGAAAAGGTAAAGGACGGAAAGGTCTCGATCGAGGATATCCAGGATGGAGTCGAGACCATCCTTGCACAGACCGGCTATGAGGATGTTGCAAAGGCATACATCCTCTACAGAAAGCAGCATGAGAATATCAGACAGGCAAAGAAGACCCTGGTCGACTACAAGAGCATCATCGACAGCTACCTCGGTGCAAAGGACTGGAGAGTAAAGGAGAACAGTACCGTCAACTACTCGATCGGCGGTCTCATCCTCTCCAACAGCGGTGCTGTCACCGCCAACTACTGGCTCTCTGAAATCTACGATGAGGAGATAGGCGAGGCCCACAGAAGTGCTGCCATGCACCTTCATGACCTCTCGATGCTCTCAGGCTACTGCGCCGGATGGTCTCTCAAGCAGCTCATCAAGGAGGGACTCGGCGGAGTAGAGGGCAAGATCTCATCCGCTCCAGCAAAGCACCTCTCGACCCTCTGCAACCAGATGGTCAACTTCATCGGCATCATGCAGAACGAGTGGGCCGGTGCCCAGGCCTTCTCCAGCTTCGATACCTATCTTGCCGCCTTCGTGAAGGCAGACAAGCTCAACTACAAGCAGGTAAGACAGTGCATCGAGTCCTTCGTCTTCGGCGTCAACACTCCTTCCAGATGGGGCACCCAGGCACCATTCTCGAACATCACACTCGACTGGACAGTTCCAGATGACCTGAAGAATCTGCCTGCAATCGTCGGTGGAAAGGATATGGATTTCACCTATGGCGACTGCAAGGAGGAGATGGACATGGTCAACAAGGCCTTCCTCGAGATCATGATCGACGGAGATGCAAACGGCAGAGGCTTCCAGTATCCTATTCCTACCTACTCGCTTACAAAGGACTTCGACTGGTCCGATACAGAGAACAACAGACTGCTCTTCGAGATGACCAGCAAGTATGGAACCCCATACTTCTCCAACTACATCGGAAACACCGAGATGCAGCCATCCGATGTCAGATCCATGTGCTGCCGTCTCAGACTTGACCTCAGGGAGCTGAGGAAGAAGAGTGGTGGCTTCTTCGGAAGCGGCGAGTCCACCGGCTCGATCGGTGTCGTAACTCTCAACATCCCGAGACTTGCATACCTCGCAGCAGACGAGAAGGACTTCTACAACAGACTCGACCATCTGATGGATATTGCAGCAAGAAGCCTCAAGGTGAAGAGAGAGGTCATCACAAAGTACCTCGAGCACGGTCTCTACCCATATACAAAGAGATACCTTGGAACATTCAACAACCACTTCTCCACAATCGGTCTTGTAGGTATGAACGAGGCCTGTCTCAATGCAAAGTGGCTCAGAAAGGACCTTACCAACGTGGAGGCTCAGAAGTTCTCCGGAGAGGTCCTCGACCACATGAGAGAGAAGCTCTCCGACTACCAGGAGATGTATGGTGATCTGTACAACCTCGAGGCAACTCCAGCTGAGTCCACAGCATACCGCCTTGCAAAGCACGACAAGGAGCGCTATCCGGACATCATCACTGCTGGTACCGAGGAGGCTCCATACTACACCAACTCCTCCAACCTGCCAGTCGGCTTCACGGACGACATCTTCGAGGCAATGGATATCCAGGATCCACTCCAGCTGAAGTATACATCCGGAACAGTCTTCCATGTCTTCCTCGGCCAGAAGATCTCCGACTGGAAGAGCACAAGGACGATGGTCAGGAAGATTGCCGAGACCCACAAGCTTCCATACTACACGATCAGCCCGACCTACTCGATCTGCCGTGAGCACGGCTACATCACAGGCGAGGTGTGGGAGTGCCCGATCTGCCACAAGCAGACAGAGGTCTACTCCAGGATCACTGGCTACTATCGCCCTGTAAAGAACTGGAACGTCGGCAAGACCCAGGAGTTCAAGGAGAGAAAGGAGTACAAGGCCGAGATCATGGACAACACTCCGATTCTCTTCACGACCCAGAGCTGCCCGAACTGTCCAGCTGCAAAGGCAAACCTCGACAAGAAGGGAATCAAGTACAAGATCGTCGATGCAATGAGAGATTCCGATCTCTCGAGAAAGTACGGCATCATGAGTGTTCCGACCCTCATCGTCGATCCATCTGACAAGGATTCTGCAATCACAGGAGTCAGTCAGATCATCGGCTGGGCCAATGCAAACGGCATGAGAGCATGATCTTCTCCGGTTTCCTGAAGACAGATCTCCTGAACTACCCAGGAAAGGTTGCATCCACAGTATTCACCTATGGGTGCAACTTCCGCTGTCCCTACTGCCACAACTACGAGTTCGTGGTAGGGGGCCAGAAGGAGTCGTACTCGGAGGAGAGTGTCCTCCAATACCTCGAAAAGAGAAGAGTGATGCTGGAAGGAGTTGCCGTTTCCGGAGGTGAGCCGACTCTCCACGCCGAGCTTCCCGACTTCATGAGGAGGGTCAAGGAGCTTGGGCTCATGGTCAAGCTCGATACCAATGGCAGCAGACCCGAGGTCCTCGAAGCGCTGCTTTCAGAGAGGCTTCTCGATTACGTTGCCATGGACATCAAGACCTCTCTCGAGAAGTATCCGATGCTCGGCTACAGCGATACAGCGAATATAGAGAGGTCCATCGAGATCCTGAAGAACTCAGGAATCGACTTCGAATTCAGGACTACATGCCCGAAGAGCATCGTCTCAAAAGAGGATTTTCCAGCAATCCAGAAGCTCGTAGGCACATCGAAGTGGGTCCTCCAGATATTCAATCCGCGCTACACGCTCGAGGAGAGCTACCACAATGAAGAGGGTTACTCAAGAGAGGAGCTCGAAGCAATAGTGGAAAAGTACGGCCTGAATGTCACAGAGATAAGATAGAAAGAGAGAGCTGCCCAATAAGAGGACAGCTCTTTCTGTTTATTTTCCTTCTGGAATTACACTCTGCACGAACTGCGCATACTTCTTCGGAGGATATCCCATCTGGACCTTGAAGCACTTTGTGAAGTAGTTCGCATCGAAAATTCCCACTGCAGCTGCTACTTCGTTTACATTCATGTCTCCCTTCAGAAGCAGCTTTGCAGCCTCGTTGCACCTTATCTCGAGAAGGAGTGTATTGAAGTTCTTCTCATAGTCCTTTATCAGGCACTTTGAGACGTAGCTTGAGGAGAAGCCGATGGCATCCGAGACAGTTTCGAGGGAGATTCTCTCTCCAAAGTGCTTCGACATGTATGTGTATGCCTTCCTTGCTACTGGAGAGACGTTGTTCTTCAGCTCTGTTCCATTCGAAAGCTGGTTTATTATCCTCTTGAACTCATCCTTCGAGTGGCTTCTCTTCTCTTCGAGTATCTGGTCTATGATCTTATCGAGCTCCTCATCCCTGAAGGGCTTCACAAGATAGGAGGCAACACCGATATCGATTGCTTCCTTTGCATAGTCGAAGAGTCCGAAGGCTGTAAGTATAACTATCGTCACTTCCGGATTGATCTCCTTGAGCTTCCTTGAGACCTCGAGACCGGTGTGGCCGGGCATCTGGATGTCGAGGAAGGCCATGTCCGGTACAGTCTCAAGGCCTTTCTCTATTGCCTGGACTCCATCCTGGCAGACAGCTGCTATATCGAGAAGGCCGCTGTATTTCTCCCTGAGGTAGTTTTCCAGATATCTGAGTTCTGCTGCTTCGTCATCAGCGATCAGGACCTTGAGCATGGTACGCCTCCCTTTCCAGATGTATTATTATTCCTGTTCCAGGATTGTCACGGACTATCCTGACTACATCGCTGTTGCTGTATATGAGCTTCAGCCTCGATATGGAGTTCTGCAGTCCATGGGACTTCAGCTCCTCCTTCATCGCCTTTTCGATGACCTTTTCCTCTATGCCGACTCCGTTGTCCGTGACTGATATGTAGACACCCTCATCCTCGTCGGCAAAGACCTGTATCTCTATTCTTCCATCGCAGGATTTGTCCTTCAGGCCGTGAAGAATCGCATTCTCCACAAGCGGCTGAAGTGTAAAGGGTGGAATCACCATCTCAGGCAGCTCGTCCGAGACCTCAAGGCAGAACTCTATTCTCCTGTCCAATCTTGCCTTCTGGATGGTTATGTAGCTGTCAAGCAGTCTCAGCTCCTCGGAAAGTGGAATGGTATTCGTCCTTATCTCTATGCTTTTTCTCAGCAGCGAGCTCGTTGCGATCAGGAGGTTTGCAGTTATGTTCCTGTCCTCTGCCAGCTGTATCTGCCTGACTATCAGATTCAGCGTATTGAACAGGAAGTGCGGGTTTATCTGGGCCTGCAGGAGGTGGTACCTCGTCTCCTCTATGAGTCTCTTCTGTCTCTCTGTCTCAAGAGTCTTCTCTGCAAGTCGCTGTGTGAGGTCGATATTTGCCTGAAGCTCCTCGATATCCTTTCGGATTATCTTCTTCATATCGTTGAAGACCATTGCAGTGTGCGTCAGCTCCTGATACTTTCCAAGCTCGATATCAGGTGTATCCCACTGCTGTCTGGAGAGTGCCTCCGAGGCGCTTTCGATGGTCGTGAAGCGCTTCACGATATCCCTGCTCGTGACCACCATTGGAGTAAGTAAGATGATGATAAGGAGGATGAACAGTGTGGATATCAGGAGATTGTAGCGTTCGAATCGGCTGTTTATCTTCTCGAGCTGATCGGAGGAGTATGAAAGGTACTCGGAGAGGAGGGCAGTCATCTCCGACTGGAGCACGAGGAAGCCCGATTCGATGTACATTATTCTATCGAATATCTCGGGCCTGTCCATCTTGTGGTAGATCTCGTCGAAGAAGGTATCCACCAGAGTAGTTGCAGTCTGGTCGACTATCCTCGAGTAGAGCAGAAGGCCCGCTGTCGAGGTGAAGAGTTCAGTGTTCTCGTTGATAAGACGGGAGAGATTCTCCTTCGCACTTGGCAGCTGCTCTGTCTGCATGAACGGGTAGACACCGTACTTCAGATAGGAGGTACTGCACGCCTTTATCCTCTCGACCTCATCGGCTATTGCGTTGACGACCATCTCGTTTCTCTGCAGGCCATCGAACTCTCTCTTCTGCATGCTCCTCATCGCCCTCTGGGCTGTGAAGAAGAGAAGACCCAGCAGGCAAAGGATCAGCATGTTCTGATAGAAGTAGCTCTTCAGGGATCGAAGTTTCATATTGAATTAATCTATCACAGGATGGAAAGCAGGTGTGGAAAAAACCACACCTGCAATCATGTCAGAAGACCTTGTTGTATATAGTATATTCGCCAGAGCCGCCCTGCTTCTTCATGGGGCCGACCGGAGCGAAGCGCAGCATGAAGTAGGTCGCGTTCTGCATTGTCGCATCATCGCTGTCCAGTATCTGCTGCTGCATCAGTGTGCACATCTCCTTCAGCTTGTCGCTGTACTCGCTTCTGGAGGCAAGATTCACAAGCTCGCCCGGGTCGTTCTCGAGGTCGTAGAGCTCATCATAGTCGAAGGCGTTGAAGACATACTTGAAGCTGTCCTTCCAGACGATTCTCTGTGTGTAGGAGTATCTCTGTCCGAAGTTCTCTGCAATCGTATAGTTGTCAGCGCACCTTTCTCCCTCGAGAAGGGCCTTTCTGGACTTTCCATCGGTCTCATTTGCGATTCTTCCAGCACCGACGATATCGAGAACTGTAGGGCCTACGTCCATGATCGAGATGATGCCATCCCTTCTTGTGCCGGCAAAGGAGCCCTTTGGAAGCTTGAATACCAGAGGAATCCTGTACGCCTCCTCGAAGGCGGCAACGCCCTTGCACATCAGCCCGTGTGCTCCCTGGTAGTCGCCATGGTCGGAGAGCACTACAATGAGCGTGCTGTCATAGAGGTTCTCTCTCTTGAGGAAGTCGACCATCCTGCCTATCTCCTTGTCTATGACACTGCAGTAGGCGTGGTAGTATCTTCTGACCTCCCTGAACTCCTCTTCGGAGAGTCTGTCCATGACGCTTCTCAGTCTTCTGTAGACAGCTGGCTTGTCCTCCATCCTGTCACTGTAGCTTTCAGGAAGCTTCATCTCCATGCCCTCATACATGTCGTATGCATCCTGCGGGACCGTATATGGATCGTGGGGTGCATTCGTGCTGATGAAGGTGAAGAAGGGGCCATCCCTGTGGCGCAAGATGAAGTCCATTGCAGCATCGTACTCGAAGTGCTCCTCTGTAGACTCCTGTCCCTCGGCGTAGATTCCTCCGATGACCCTGTCATCGTAGCCAGGGGTACTGAGAGTGGTCCTCTTTACAGGAGTGAGCTTCGAGCTTGGAAGCTTTCTCTCTGTGATGAACTCATCGTAGCCGAACTTCTCAAGACAGTGCTGTCTCTCGACATGCCACTTGCCATAGTAGCTGGTCGCATAGCCCTCTCTCTTGAGGACATTGGAGAAGGTATCGAGAGTGTAGTCGTACTCGGCCCTGTAGGCAGGCACATTGTGCGTGACCTCGACCATGCCGTGGTTGTGCGGAAGCTGGGCCGACATGAGGGAGGCACGGGAAGGGGAGCAGATCGGGTTGGTGGCGTAGGCCCTTTCACAGCATACGCCATCGGCCATCAGCGATCTGAGATTCGGCATTATGTAGTCGTTGTTCTCATCAGTTACATTTGCCTGCATCTGATCGGACATCAGGAAAACGATATTTGGTCTTTCATTCATAGGGCATCAACCGTAGAGGAGGTGTGGGAGAGTCATCGAGACTGCAGGCACATAGGTGACGAGCATCAGTGCGATGAACATTACGCCAAGCTGTGGCAGTACGGACCTGCTGAGTCTCTCGACCGGGATGCCGGAGACAGAAGAACCGATGAACAGGATGTTTCCAACAGGTGGTGTGATGAGACCGATACCGAGGTTGAGGATCAGCATTACACCGAACTGTACACCGCTCATTCCCAGGGATTCGACGATCGGCAGGAAGATCGGTGTCATTATGAGGATGATGGAGACCGTGTTCATGAGACAGCCGAGCAGCAGCAGGATCAGGTTGATGATCAGAAGGATGATGAACTTGTTGCTTGAGATTCCAAGCAGCATTGCAGTGAGCTTCTGCGGGACCTGGAGATAGGTGATGAAGAAGCTGAATGCAGTTGCACAGGAGGTGAGGATGAGGACCGTAGAGAGGGTCCTTATCGACTTTCTCAGGATGTTCGGGAACTCTGAAAGTGGAATATCCCTGTATACGAAGAAGGTGACGCAGAATGCATATACGACTGCAAGAGCTGCTGCCTCGGTAGCTGTACAGACACCGAAAAGCACACCACCGACTACGATCAGAACGGTACCGAGGGCCCAGATCGACTCCTTGAGCTCCTTGAGAAGGACCATGAGGCGGAATCTGTCACCCTTTGGGTAGTTCCTATTTATTGCGACAATGTAACAGTAGACTGCCAGGACGAAGCCCAGAAGGAGACCTGGGATAAGACCGCCCATGAAGAGCTCTGCAATCGAGACACCACCAGCTGCAACTGCGTAGATTACCAGGTTGTGGCTAGGTGGGATGAGGATGCCCTGTACGGAGCTTGTCATCGTGATATCGGTCGAGAACTCCTTGTCGTAGCCCTCTTTCACCATCATCGGGATGAGGATGGCACCGAGGGAGGCAGTATCTGCAGCAGCAGAACCGGAGATTCCACCGAAGAAGGTGGATGCGACGATGTTGACCATCGCAAGGCCGCCTCTCATCCAGCCGATCAGCGCCTTGCTCAGTCGAATCAGTCTGTCGGAGATGCCACCGGAACCCATCAGTTCACCTGCGAGGATGAAGAAGGGGACTGCCAGGAGGGAGAAGCTTCCGAACTTGACGAGGATCAGGTTGACGACAGTCATGAACGGGAAGTGGAGATAGTATGCTGTCAGAAGTGCTGCGATTCCGAGTGCGTATGCGATATTGAAGCCTGCAATGACCATTGTCATGAAGCCTCCAATAAGAATCCAGGTAGCTATCGTGAGATTCATTTTCCAAGTACCTCCTTCTTGAAGTTGCAGATGAGGAAGAAGATCATGAAGACTCCCATGAATACTCCTGCAAGCGATACCCAGGCTTCGGATATCCTTGCGCCTGTCATGTAGACATTCCTGTTGAAGCTGACAAGCTTTATGCTGTTTACGGTAATTACGAGTGCAAATGCGACCTTCACGAAGTAGAAGACGACGTGAAGTATCTTGACCAGAAGCGGTGGATATATCTTGTCCACTGCAGTGATCCTTATGTGCCTTCCATCTCTCTCTGCCAGAGAGGAGGAGACGAGACCGAGCCAGATCATGCAGGCGATTGCAGTCTCATCACCCCAGGCGGGTGTCCTTCCGAATACATAGCGGCCAGTGACGGTTATTACAACTATCGCGACCATCAGAAGCATGAAGGCCAGGCAGAGGTACTCTGCTGCCTTGTAAACTAGGTTTTCCAATTTCTTCATAGTGTTGTTCTTGAAAATCGGCCATGGGGTTTGACCATGGCCGTAGTGTCTGATTACTTTGTGCTCTTGATCTGCTGGATTATATCGTTATATGCAGAGTACTTGTCGTAGATAGGCTGTACTGCAGAAACCCAGGCATCGTAGTCCTCGAGTTCGGTGAAGGTGACTCCGGCATCCTTGAGCTGCTGGATCTGGCCCTCGAGCTTGGAGGCTGTGAGCTCCTGGAACCAGGCTGTTGTCTCCTGAGCTGCCTGCTTGAAGATCTCCTGATCCTCCTTGGAGAGTCTGTTCCAGGTGACCTGGCTGATGAACATTGTGGATGGCTGGATCAGATAGTTGGACCAGCTGTAGTACTTTGCAACCTCATAGAACTTGTTGTTGAGGTAGCCCTTTACAGGATTCTCAGCGCCGTCGATGACGCCAGTCTGGATTGCAGAGTAGACTTCGGAGTTGTCGAGTGGAGTCGGGGATGCACCGAAGGCCTTGAAGGTATCGATGTAGATTGCGGACTGCTGGACACGGATCTTGAGGCCTCTGATGTCGCTGAGCTTGGTGATAGGCTTGTTGGTGAAGATGTTCCTTGCACCTGCTACGAAGTGGTCGAGTGCGACGATGCCGAAGCCGGAGTTGTTGATGTCGTTACAGATCTTCTGGCCGACTGGACCATTCATGACGTTGACTGCCTGGTCCACGCTCTGGAAGATGAATGGAAGGGAGATGACATCGAGGTATGGAACCTTGCAGCCCCAGCCGGTAAGGTTGGATGCCGGCTCGTTGCACATATCGATTGCACCGAGCTGGAGGGACTGGATGACATCCTTCGATCCACCAAGCTGTGCACCAGGATAGACCTGGATCTCGATTCTTCCACCGGTCCTCTCCTTCACAAGGTCAGCAAAGTGCTGGGAGGCGAGAGCTCTCTCGTCCTTTGAGGAGTTGGTCTCTGCGTAGCGGAGTATCATTGACTGCTTTGGTTCTGCAGCGCCCTGAGAACCTTCAGCTGCACCATTTGCGAAAACTGTGCCTGCTACCATGAGGACAACAAGCATGACGGTAAAGAACTTTTTCATTTGTTTCTCCTTTGTGCTTGAATTATCCCAGTAGGAAACGAGAGCTGTATACGTTGAAAAAATGAGTAAAAATAGAAAAAATCAGCACTCATTCATGAGGGATTCTCTATTTCAGACAAGCAATTACATCAGATCATGAGGTCGTTCGAGATACTCTGGTAGAAGAGCTCCTCGGCCTTCTGGAAGTCCCTTGTCTGTCCAAGTATCCACATCGTCTTTGCAACAGCGGCCTCGCTTGTCATGTCGTACGCCTCGAGTACCTTCAGCTGGCTTTTTATCCTGTGGCCTACATGGTAGACATCGAGGTGGCTGCCATCATATGCGACCTGCGTCGTCATGACTATCAGCTTTCCCTTGTCGACAGCCTCCTGGATCACCGCATAGAAGTCGGAGTACTCGGGCAGGCCACCGACACCGAAGCTTTCCACAATGATGCCATCATAGTGGTCCAGAATGAATCTCAGTACCATCTCATCCATTCCGGGAACGAGCTTCAGAAGTCCGACGTTCGAGTCGAGGTGGTCATAGAACTTCACAGGCCTCTGCGGAAGCTGTGGAATATACCAGATGACCTTGCCGCTCTGGACCTTTGCGACCTCAGGATAGTTCATCGACCTGAAGGCAGCAAACTGCTGTGTGTAGTTCTTCCTCGCTCTCGTGCCTACTATTACAGACCCGGAGAAGACTAGGAGAACGCCATGGCTCTTGTCGTCTGCTGCACAGAGGAAGGCATCTATGAGATTTCTGCCCGCATCGGAGTTGTCGTCCGTTATCGGAAGCTGTGCACCTGTCAGCACGATGGGCTTCATGCTGTCCTGGATGAGATATGAGAGGCCTGCAGCTGTGTAGGCCATAGTGTCTGTTCCATGTGTGATGACAAAGGCATCGTAGTTCAGATAGCTGTCCCTGATCGCTGCAGAGATAGAAAGCCAGTCGCCTGGACGTATGTTGGTCGAGTCCATGTTGAGCACCTGGATGCAGTCTACAGTACAGAACCTGAAGACCTCGGGAACCGTGTTCACGAGATCTGTCGAGGTGAGGGCGGGGTAGAGTCCATCCTCTGAGGGGCGGGAGGCTATCGTTCCACCGGTTCCAATCAGCAGTATCTTCTTCATATCTGCATATGATATACCAAAACTGGGCCGCTCTGATATTCTCTTTTCTAGTTCAGCTGGCTGTTGAACGCCTCCTGCTCCTGCTTCATCCTGATCCAGTGCTTCTTGCAGGACTCCTTGAGGAACCTCTCTTCTGCAGACTCCCAGAGGTCGCTTCTCCAGACCTTTGCCGCCAGGTACCACCATCCCTGCGACCCCTTTGTCATCTCGATCTGCAGGCTCTCATCCGGTACTGCGACCAACATTACTCCATATTCGGTAGAGCTTCAGGGAACGGTGCGCTCCTTCAACAGCGAGCTCAGGGCATCTTTTCCCGAGCAGCTTGAAAGACTGTGCAGGAGTACTGCCCAGGCCTTCGGTGGCGATTGCGATGTCACTTACGAGTTCTCCTATCCAGCAATAGTAGTGACTCCCGAGTGCTACAGGGATGGTTACAATGCACTTTGCGAGAATCTTGGTGAAGAGCACGTCGACAGTACCAAGCAGCCCACCATGGGTGCAGAGGACTTCGGTTACTTCGCCCAGCTCTTTCCCTGTGCGCAGATAAGGATAGGAACCCAGTACGAGGAGCCCAGGAGTGCTCTGCCTCTTCACAATCCGAATATCCTCTTCAGTGAGGAGTCCATCTATTGGGGCGTGAGGGCAGGTGTCTCCCTGGCACTTGGTCTTGCGTGATTGCAAAAAGTCGAATTTTCAGATTTCTCTCTCCTCGGCACCTACGGGGAGAGCGGCTTTGTCTGTCCGCAGAAAACCGTCATGCTCGTCAAATTCGAGAGTTTGCGTTTTCTTTGGCCTTTGTTCCTTTCTAATATTTGCCGCTTATGCTATACTGCCATGAGAAAGGAGCAACAAACAATGTCAGATCTCAAGACCACATACATGGGTCTTTCACTCAAGAACCCAATAGTCGTAGCATCCAGCCCGCTTACAGCCAATATCGACAATCTCATCAAGTGCGAGAAGGCCGGTGCTGCTGCAGTCGTGCTGAAGTCCATCTTCGAAGAGCAGATCAACTCCGATGCGCTTTCAGAGACCACAAGGAATGCAGAATACCTGGCACTTTCCGACTACCAGGAAGTCTTCAACAACATCGCCAAGGATTACTACATCAACCAGTATGCAGAGCTTATCGCAGAGGCAAAGAAGCAGCTTTCGATCCCTGTCATCGCATCCATCAACTGCACCCACGTATCGACCTGGGCAGATTTCATCCAGAGATTCGAGGCCGCAGGTGCCGATGCACTTGAGCTGAACTACTATCCTATCGCTTCCGATAAGGATGTCGCAGGAAAGGATGTAGAGAAGGAGGCAATTGCATTCGCAAAGGCCGCAAGAAAGGCGACCAGACTTCCGATCGCACTGAAGATCGGATACAAGTACTCCTCTCTGGCAAACATCATCAAGGCCTTTGCAGACGAGAAGATCGACTCTCTTGTTCTCTTCAACAGATTCTATCGCCCGGACATCGATATCAACAGTGAGAAGATCGTAGGCATGAGCGGTCTTTCCAGCAGCAGCGAGTACAGCGAATCCCTCAGATGGATTGCCCTCATGGCAGCTGAAATCACGAGTGTCGATTTCGCAGCCTCCACAGGTGTCCACTCCGGCAGCACTGTGATAAAGATGCTCCTTGCCGGTGCAAAGGTCACCGAGGTCTGTTCTGAAATCATCTCGCGCGGCTTCGATGCCATACCGACAATGCTGGCCGAGATCAATACCTGGATGAGCACAAAGGGCTACAATTCCATCGCCGACTTCCAGGGCAAGCTGGCACAGGAGAACATGGTCGACGGTGCACATTGGGAGCGCACCCAGTACATGAAGAATCTCCAGAATTCCTGATTGTAAAGAGTAAACTTCCATGTGAGGCTTCAGCATTGGTCTGAAGCCTCATCATTTCATGGCCCGGTCTGTAT
>LVBC01000005.1 GCA_001604265.1 Spirochaetales bacterium Spiro_01 | reverse complement strand
CTTATCCACCGCTGAGGCTGTCCTGCCTGCAAGCCACGAATGGATTGAAAAGATGAAGACGACGCGAAATGAGGTTTTGGCATCAATCAGCGATCCAGCAAAAAGGAGCATTCCCAATTTCCGTCAGCAGACTCAGTTCAAGCTCAGAGAACTAAAGAGATCCTACTTGCTTTCATACCTATTCATGCATTCCAAGGCGCGTCTAGGTGTGAATGAGGATAAGCGCAAGGTCCAGCTCATGGGCGACGATAGGCTCAAGAAACTGCAGACGCTATCCCACATTGACCTGATGCCGCGCCAGCAACTTTTGGACTTCCGGAAACGGCTTGAGGATTTGAAGAGCTGCGCCTCACTCATTGAACAGGAGCTAGAAGCCTCGCCGGTCTGCCCACACTGCAACTTCAGACCTGGAGGGGAAGCTCCCGCTGCACCAGCAGCAACGATTTTGGATCAGTTGGACAACGAACTCGATAATCTGGTAGATAACTGGGCTCAGACACTGCTCTCCAACCTTGAAGACCCAACAATCAAAGAGGACTTGAGCCTCCTCAAGCCTGAACCGCGCAAAAAGATTGACGACTTCATCAGAACGCGGGCCTTGCCGGATGACCTGAATCAGAACTTCATTCAGGCATTGAAGGACATCCTTTCAGGACTCACTAAGGTCTCGATAAAAATAGGGGATCTGCAGGACGCTCTTCTCGCAGGCGGCTCTCCTGCTACCCCGGAAGAGATAAGGAAGCGGTTTGAGGAATACTTAGATAGACTTACCAAAGGAAAGGAACCAGGCAAAGTGAGAATCGTGCTGGAGTAGCGAAATGAATCAGGAAGAATTGATAGCTCGTCTCAAGAAGTACGAATGGAATGATATCGAATTTAAGAAAGCCCAGCATGATGTGCCGAGTGACACATACAAAAGCGTTTCTGCGTTTGCCAATACTGCAGGGGGCCATCTAGTCTTCGGCGTCGAGGACAAAAGGGGATCGTTTCAAATCGTAGGGGTAATCGAAGTCGACAAAGTTCAGAACGACTTCCTGAGCTGCTTGCGTGCTGGCGGTAAGTTTAAGCGCTCGATATCGGTTCAAGAAAGTACTGTAGTGCATGATGGAATGACTTTGTTGGTTTTTCATGTGCCTGAAGCGCGTCGCAAGGATAAACCGATTTGTTTGAACGGCGACATCAAACAATCTTACATCCGGCGAGGGGGAGGAGATGAGCGATGCACCGATTCCGAGATTAGACGCTTCCTTCGTGATGCAGGGGATATCCCATACGACAGCGGGGTCATGTCCGATCTGGATGCAGAGGATTTTTTCGACCAGGCGTCGGTCGCATGGTATCGCCGTGTGTTTCAAGAAAAACAAGCTAACCGCCATGCTGACCTAAGCGATGTTGAATTTCTTAATGAATGGGGCTTTGTTGTCGAATCGGACAATGCGCTTCGACCAACGCGAGCGGCTGCGTTGCTCTTCGGCAAGTCAAGGCTGTTACGCTATTTGTTGCCGCGTGGCATTGTGGACTACCAGCGAATTGATGCGCGATTCGACGATTGGTCACCTGAACACCGGTGGTGTGACCGGGTTGTTGTGGAGGATAATATTATCCATGCCTGGCAGTTGCTCGTCGAGAAGTATTTTCGCCTTGCTGAAAAACCTTTTTCAATT
>LVBC01000227.1 GCA_001604265.1 Spirochaetales bacterium Spiro_01 | reverse complement strand
ACTTGGAGAAGGTCTTGACGCAACAGGCATCATCAGCCCAGAGGCAATGGAGAGAAATGTCGCATCCGTAGCTGCCTTCGCAGCAAAGGCAAAGGAGCTCGGTGCCGACCAGATCGTAAGTGTCGGTACAATGGCCCTCAGAAAGGCCGGCAACTCTGCTGAGTTCGTCGAGAAGGTCAAGAATGCCTGTGGCGTTGAGGTCCAGATCATCCCGGGAGAGGAGGAGGCAAGACTCAGCTACCTCGCAATCCTTTCCGGTCTTCCTCTTGAGAAGGATGCAGACCTCGTCGTCTTCGATACAGGTGGCGGCAGCACGGAGTTCATCTACGGCAAGGGCACTGAGATGGTCAAGAGATTCTCTGTAAACCTCGGTGCTGTGAGGATCACAGAGAACTACCTCAAGGCAGATCCGGTATCCTGTGACGATGTCAAGGCAGCAATTGCCCAGATCGACAGGGAGTTTGCCGAGGCAGGTGTCGAAGGAAGGCCTGCAAAGCTCGTTGGCATGGGCGGTACCGTTACCAGCATGGGTGCTGTAAAACACAAGATGGTCAAGTACGATCCGGCAGTCATCCAGGGCTCGACACTTACCAGGGCTGATATCGAGGAGCAGATTGCAGAGTATTCCAAGAGAACTGTCGAGGAGCGCAAGGAGCTTCCTGGCCTCCAGCCGAAGAGGGCCGATGTCATCCTGGCAGGTGCATGCATCCTCAAGGTCATTACCGACAGACTCGGTGCCGATGGTCTCACGATTTCCGACAGAGGCCTGAGACATGGACTAGCTTTCGACCTTTTCCAGAAGTAAGATAATTAATAAAGGGAGATAAAAATGAAAAAAGCATTATTGATTCTTTTGGTCCTGATCGTTTCTCTTTCTACCATCTTCGCAAACGGCGGACAGGAGACTGATGCTGCTGAAAAGGAGTGGAAGCCAGAGCAGCCGATAACCATTCTCAACCATGTTGCTGTTGGTGGTGCAATGGACCTCTATTCCAGAAAGTGGGTGGAGATCGCCAAGAAGTACACCGATGCTACCTTCGTTGTCGACAACAACCCAGGTGCTGGTGGCCTCACCGCTGGCGAATTCGTTCTCAACCAGGAGGCTGATGGCTATACCATCTTCGCTCTTGCTCCTACCTATCTCGATGCAGTAATCCAGGCCGAGCTCCCATGCAAGGA
This sequence comes from Spirochaetales bacterium Spiro_01, assembly GCA_001604265.1. GTDB lineage: Bacteria > Spirochaetota > Spirochaetia > Sphaerochaetales > Sphaerochaetaceae > Bullifex. The sequence goes on along the minus strand of LVBC01000227.1, from coordinate 2,497 downwards.
GTATGTAGATGGCTTCGAATACATCTACAACCTCATGGCAGACCCATACTGTGTACTCGTACCTTCCAACTCCCAGTTCAAGACCTTCCAGGAGCTTGTCGACTGGTCCAGGGCCGGCAATGAGATCACACTCTCCGAGCCTAACTACGGTGCAAAGTACATCGATGCTGTCCAGGTATTCGGTTCCATCGACGGTGTCAAGTTCAAGGCTATCTCCTACGAGAGTGCAAAGAAGAACTTTGCTGCTCTCCTCGGTGGCCAGACAATCGCTTCAGTCGGCAACCCTGGTGACACAAAGAAGTACGATGTCAGAGCTCTCGTAGTCGGCAACCCGACCAAGGTCCCAGGACTCGAGGATGTACCTAACTACAAGGAACTCGGAATGGATCCTGAACTCGACAACATCTCCATGTGGAGAGGCTACGCTGTCAAGAAGGGAACTCCAGCAGGCATGATCACTTGGTTCCAGGCACTTGCCGACAAGGTCGCAGCCGATCAGGAGTGGATCGACTACATGACCAGCAACAAGCTTACAGTTCTCACTGACAAGACCGAAGCATTCACAAAGACAGTCGAGAACGAGGTAGTCAGCACTATCAAGGTTCTCCAGAGCGTTGATCAGATCAGCGCAGATTACAAGAGATAATCCCTATCTCGAAGCTGCACACCTGGGGGAGGCCAACTCCTCCAGGCGTCTTTATAAGGAAAGAATATGGAAGCTTTTTCTAAATGGTTGGCAGGACAGAGCTACTTTGTGTTCATCATCGCCTTCTTCGTGATCATGGCAGCCCTGTACTTCCTGTTCAACAGCATGAAGAGGACCAGACCAGTCAAGTGCCAGCTGCTCTGTCTTGCTGGAATGGACCTCGTTACTCTGCTCTTCTTCCTGCTTACATTCAGCCTCAGGGTAAGTAAGCTCGCTGCAGAGGCCGGAGCAACTCCAAGGACAATGCCAAGGCTGTGGTCGCTTCTGATGCTCCTCGTATCCCTTGGTTCATACGCTGCAATTCTTCACAAGGGAAACAAGCCGGATGAGAAATTCAACAGATGGGTCTTTGCGCTCCTGGTCGGTGTCGGATCCATCTTCAGCGTGATAATGTTCAACTACATCGGCTACTATCTCTCCAGTGCGATCTTCATCGTCGTCGTCATGATCGCAATGGGCGAGAGGAACAAGCTCCAGCTGGTGCTCGTTCCAATCTGCTGGTGCATCTTCACCTACGTGGTATTCTACAAGCTGCTGTTCATCAAGCTCCCGTTCGGAGCCCTGTTCAGCTGGCTTGCCTAGTGATTGGAGGCCTGTAATGTCAAATATATTTGAAAACCTTGCAATGGGCTTCGGAACAATCGCGAACATCCAGTCTGTCATGTTCATCTTCCTGGGTGTCGTCGTAGGTATCCTCGGTGGCGCAATTCCGGGAATCTCGCCCTCGATGGCAGTTGCACTGCTGCTGCCTATCACATACGCCCTCTCGCCGATCACAGCTATGGTAATGCTCATGGGCATCTACATCGGTGCAAACTACGGTGGCTCGATCACTGCAGTTGCAATCAACACACCTGGTACTCCTTCGGCAACGGTCACGGCCTTCGATGGCTATCCCATGCTCAAGAATGGTAGGGCAGGTGAGGCAATGGGCATCTCGCTGTGGGCCTCTACCTTCGGTGGTCTCATCGGAGCCCTCGTGCTGATCTTCTTCAGTGTCCCGCTTTCCAAGGTAGCACTGAAGTTCTGGCCATCCGAGTACTTCGCACTCTGCATCATGGGTCTTACGACTGTAGCTACTCTCGGTGGAAAGAACTGGCAGAAGGCGCTTGTCACCTGTATCTTCGGTCTCCTTCTCAATACGATGGGCCTCGATCCCACCTTCGGTATCAAGAGATTCACATTCGGTGTCACAAAACTCTTCGACGGTTTTGAGATGGTTCCTGTCCTCATCGGTCTCTTCGCCCTTGGAGAGGTCCTCGACAACCTCGAGCACTACGATCCGAACAAGAAGGTCGCCAGAGAGAAGGTCGACTACAAGCTTCCAAAGCTCACATATTACTGGAAGCTCAAGTGGTCCATAATCAGAGCTGGTCTTCTCGGCTGCATCATCGGTATCTTCCCTGGTGCAGGTGGCACGATCGCCTCCTTCCTTGCATACGATGTGGAAAAGAGGATGAGCGACCATCCAGAGACCTTTGGCCTTGGCGCTCCAGAGGGCGTTGCCGCAGCAGAGGCCTCCAACTCCGGTTCTGTAGGTGGTGCAATGGTACCGCTTCTTACCCTTGGTATCCCAGGCTCTGCAACAGCAGCAGTCCTGCTTTCTGCACTGATGATCCACAACCTCAACCCTGGCCCGAAGCTCTTCACAGAGCAGCCTGAGCTGGTCTACGGTCTCTTTGCATCGATGTTCATTGCAAACGTCCTGATGGTCCTTATCGGAACATATGGAGCCAGAATCTGGGTAAGAGTAGGCTACATCAAGAAGTCGATCCTCTATCCTCTGATCTT
>LVBC01000226.1 GCA_001604265.1 Spirochaetales bacterium Spiro_01 | reverse complement strand
TTCTGAAATGAGTGAATTCTGTACAACTTATTGCATTCTGTTCGACAAGTATCTTTCTCCGGATTCGCCCAATCTGATTTCACTTTACAAGTAGAAATGACAAGTGTAATCTGTCGACGTAATCTGATATCACATTTTTTAAATAGATATCAAATAAAAGGAGAAAACAATGAAAAAGATTCTCGTTCTTGCTCTCGTAGTCCTGCTGGCACTCACAGCAGTATTCGCAAACGGTGGAAGTGAGAGTGCAGCTGCCGACTCAGGCAAGAGCTACACAATCAAGCTCGGTCACACAATGAGCACCGAACATCCTCGCCACAAGGCCCTTCTCGAGTTCGAGAAGTATGTTGAAGAGAAGTCCGCTGGCAAGATCCAGGTAGAGCTCTTCCCAGCAGGTATCCTCGGCAGCGAGCCAGATATGCAGGAGTCCATGAGAATGGGCACACTCGAGGCCTTCGTTGGCGGTCCATTCGACACCATTTCAAAGAAGCTCAACCTCTTCCTGATGCCATTCTTCTTCGACGACCAGGAGGCTCTGATGAGAGTCGCAAAGGATGAGAAGGTCTTCAACATCATATCCTCCGATGCAGAGGCAAATGGTCTCAAGATCCTCGCTATCGGTGATGGCGGTGCCCGTCAGATCACCAACTCCAAGAGAAGGATCACAAAGCCTGCAGACATGAAGGGTCTCAAGCTCAGAACTCCTTCCATCGAGGCCATCATGGTATGTATGGACACTCTCGGTGCTTCCACAGTATCCATCCCTCTCGCAGACTGCTACATGTCCCTCAAGACCGGTGTTGCAGATGGCCAGGAGAACCCAGTTGCCACCATCTACGACCAGAAGCTCTATGAGGTACAGAAGTACATCACCTATGTCAACTATCAGTATCATCCAGAAGTCATGACAATGAACGCTTCCTTCTTCAACAGTCTCCCAGCAGACTATCAGAAGATCCTCTCCGACGCAGCCTGGCTCTTCATCGAGACCGAGAACAAGATCGCTCTCGACAATGCAGAGGCAAGACTTGAGGAGATGAAGGCCTATGGCTGTGACATCTACACACCTACTCCAGAAGAGAAGCAGGCATTCATCGATGCATGTGCTCCTGTATACGACCACTTCGTAAACAAGCTCAAGTACTTCTCCCAGGAAGAGCTCGACCTCGTAAAGTCTCTTGCTCAGGGCAAGTAGGATTCGGTATTCGCACGACAGGGTCTGGCTCAAAAGGCCAGACCTTTTTAGAAAGCATCCAATATGAACAAACTGATCAAAACATGTGACAAGGTCGTCTCATTCATCCTCATCGTGCTTGTCGGCTTCCTGGCAGCCGGTGTAATGACGACCGTCGTTCTCAGATACTTCCTTGGTCTCTCCTTCTCCACTCTGGAGGAGTTCCTGACCATGGCATTCATCTTCACAACACTTTTCGGCTCGGCAATTGCAATCCGCGAGAAGCAGCACATTGCGATCTCCTACTTTGCTGACAAGTTCATCGGAAGAACAGAGACCGGCAGGAGGGTCGCTACGATCCTCATCGACCTCTCGATACTCTTCGTAGCGCTCTTCATGATATTCTACTCCTGCAAGTGGATCGGCCAGGTCGGCCACCTCAGGAGCGCAAACTCCCATCTTCCAATGAGTGTCTACTACATCTTCATGCCTATCACATTTGCAATCACAGTCTTCTATCTCGTTGTCGATATCCTCTCACTTTACCTTCCTATCGAGGAGGCAGATGGTGGATACAGCACCGATGACAAGCTTCCGGAGGAACAGGAATGAATCTCGCACTATTGTTCATCGCACTCCTGGCATTCATCTTCATCGGTGTACCTATCGGCTATGCACTCGGTGGAGCAGGTATAATCTACTTCCTTCTTGAGAACCCGACCTTCCTGATGAGCGTTCCTCAGAGAGTCTTCTCCGGTCTCAACTCCTACATTCTCATTGCAATGCCGCTCTTCATGCTCTCAGGCGAGCTCATGAATCACGGCGGCCTTACAAAGAGACTGATCAACTTCGCACTTCTCATCTGCAAGCCATTCCGTGGCGGTCTTGGAGAGGTCAACGTCGTCGCATCCATGATATTCGGCGGCATCACAGGCTCCTCCGTTGCAGATACCTCTGCTCTCGGTTCGATCCTCATTCCCGACATGGTCGAAAAGGGCTACTCCAGGGACTTCTCCACAGGTGTCACTGTCGCATCCTCGACAGTCGGCATGATCATCCCGCCATCGATTCCGATGCTGATGTTCGCAATGGTCTCAGGTGTCTCGGTCGGCAAGCTCTTCATGGGCGGTGTCATCCCGGGTGTCCTTATCGGACTCTTCCAGCTCATAGTCGTATGGGTCTACTCCGAAAAGCACGGCTACCATGAGATCCACGCAGTGATCGAAGGCAGCAGGGGCAAGGTAGTCATCGACGGCCTCATCGCCTGTCTCATGCCGGTCATGATCCTAGTGTTCACGACCTTCGGCATAACGACTGCAAGCGAGTCCGCTGCTGTAGCAGTTCTCTATGCACTTGTCGTAGGCAAGTTCATCTACAAGGAACTGAAGTGGGTTCACATCGTTGCAGCCCTGAAGAAGACAGCCATCATGACCGCTACGATCATGGTCATCGGAGGCTTCACCAACGTCTTCACATACATCCTGGCAATCAAGCAGGTTCCACTTGCAATCGCAAATGCAATCCTCTCATCGAACATCCCTGTCTGGGTCATCTTCCTCCTTTTCGATGTTCTGATACTGGTACTCGGAACCTTCCTTGATGTTGTACCTTGCATCCTCCTCATCGCTCCGATCCTGCTTCCTGTCATGACCAAGCTTGGAATGACGGATATCACCTTCGGTATGGTCCTTGTCGTAGGTCTTGCAATCGGTCTGGTGACACCACCAGTCGGAATGTGCCTCAACGTTGGTTCCAAGATAAGCGGCATGTCGATCGTCAGTGTCTTCAGGGCATCTGCTCCGTTCCTCATTTGCAACCTCTGTGTCCTTCTCATGGTCACATTCATTCCAGCAGTATCCAACTTCATTCCATCGCTGCTGCTGTAGTCAAAGGAGCATTACATGACATTAAAGGAAAAACTCAAGAAAGGACCGGTATTCGGCATCACCTGCTATACCGGCATGGCAAGTGTTGTAGAGTGCATCGGACGCTGGGGCTATGACTTCGTCTATCTCGATCTGGAGCACCAGACAATCGATGGCCTTACCAATATCGAACGCTTGATTCTTGCAGCAAAGCATGCAGGTGTCTCTCCTCTCGTAAGAGTCTCAGGTGTCCACGACTCCGAAATCAGGCAGATACTCGAGATGGGCGCCGAGGGTGTTGTCGTACCTCACTGCAGGTGCAGGGAGGATGTCGAGGCCATCATCAGGAATGCAAAGTTCCCACCAATGGGAAGAAGAGGCGGGGAAAGCAACGTCAGGGCTGCCGGCTTCGGTGTAAATGGCTTCTCATGGAGCGAGTACACAAGAAGAAGCAACGAGGAGACGATGGTCATCCCGATGGACGAGGACTTCGAGTTCACTGACAATATCGAGGAAATTCTCGACGTTCCAGGTGTCGATGCAGTCAACTTCGGACCGGTAGACTATGCACTCTCTGTCGGCGCAGAGGTCGGCTACAGGATCACGGACGAGAGGGTCGATCACGGCTTCAGAAGGCTGGCCGAGGAGGCAGGCAGGAGAGGCATCGGGATCATGGGTCCAGTCGTTCCTTCCAGGGAAGCAGATCTCAGGGCAGCTATCGCAAAGGGCTACAACATGCTGATTCTCGGAAACGATATGATGTATGTCAATCAGGGCCTGAAGGCTGTTGTTGACGAAGTGAACAAGGTAAGGTAACAATTCTAACTGACCTTGCGGAAATAGGGTAATTTTATGGCAGAGAGCACAAGCATCAACATTTTTGAAATCCTCAAGAAAGAGCTTACAAATCTTACGATCAAGCCGGGAGAGAAGCTTGAGGAAGCCGAGATGTGCGAGCGCTTCTCTGTCACCCGCCCACCCATCAGGACCGTCTTCCAGCGTCTGCAGGATATCGGACTATTGGAAGTAGTACCCTACAAGGGTGCGACAGCCACCTTGATAAGCCTCTCATCCGTACACCAGATAATCCATCTGAGGACCGCCGTGGAGGCCTGGATCATCAGGGACTTCATCGCATCCTCCCCTTCCATGATCGATCTCGAGGAGATGGAGCACAATGTCCGCCTCCAGAAGCTGATCTATCAGCAGCCAATCGTCGATGAGAAGGAGTTCTTCCGCCTTGACAGTGCACTTCACCAGTTCTGGTTCGACAGGATGAACTGCTCAGGTATCTGGCAGATGATCCAGTCCGACCTGAACTATGAAAGATTCAGGATGCTGGACTTTGTCGGCACCCAGGGCTATGTGAACATCGTCAAGGACCATGAGAAGCTTCTCGATGCGATAAGGAACTCCCGCAGCGAGGATATCGTACCTATCCTCTCGGTCCACTTGAATGCAGGTCTTGCCAGAATGGGCAACCTCATCAGGAATGATTACAAGGAGTACTTCACTCTGGATGAGGAGAACAACGAGTACTGGGTCAACTACAACGCAAAGCTCGCTGGACTGAAACGAAAGTAACAGGCAATTACAGAAGTTGCTGAGAAGACCTCAGCCATTTTTGCTTCAAAACAGATCCAACTACACAAACGACAGAAAATCCGCCACAGATATTATTCTTGGATCAGCAATCGATGATTCAAGAAAATCCTTATCTCCAGTAAGGAAAAGATCGGCATGTTCATTCAATGCAGCTCGACCTCGGGGAAACAGGATAGCCGAAATAATGATATTAGTATCTATCATTATCCTCATTTGGAATTCTGATTTCTTCTTGATTGTGTTATCCACGTGTCGACATCAGCTTCAGCAACGAAACCTGCAGAATACGC
>LVBC01000225.1 GCA_001604265.1 Spirochaetales bacterium Spiro_01 | reverse complement strand
ATTGCCAGTAGACTGCCTGCCTATAAGTATAAATCCAACCGATTATTGTAAAGAGCCTTTTCTTTTATATGCAAGATGCAGTGGAATCTGGAAGAGGAGGAAGAGCACTCCGATACAGCCCAGGGTCAGAAGGACGTTGCGCCAGCCCAGGTGCTGGTAGATGCTGCCACCGACAGAGGAACCTATTATCTGGCCGGCCGATATCATGCACTCGTGGATCACCATCCTCTTTCCCTTGTCGATCGCGCCGACTGCAGAGTGGAAGATCGAGAAGTTGTAGCAGAGCGAGAAGAGGATGCCGAACAGAAAGAAGAAGACTCCCATCTGCAAAGTCGACGTCGAGAATGCAAAGACGATGCACATAAATGCGAAGAGTGCCTCGGCAAGGTATATGAGCCAGGCCCTGAAGGTCCAGAAGACCGTTGCTCCGAAGAAGATGAACGAGAAGGAGGTCGCAACTCCTCTTGTGAAAAGCAGCATGCCAGAGGTCGTCTCCCCTATCAGCATCCCCTCCTTCGCATAGAGCGGAAAGATATTCAGGATGACGGAGAGTGCTGTGTAGACGAGGAAGATTGCACACCAGGAGTCGTATCTGAGCCTTGTGCTGTGGTCCCTCTCTGCCTTCTCGAGCTCTTTGACATGACTTGCTTCTGCATCGACTGCCCTGATGCCTGGAAACAGACCTGAGACGATGAAGATAATAGCGTACACTACCAGAAGAATTGCAGCTCCGAACCAGATGCCGGCCGATGGAGCTATCGTTACAAGAAAGGAGCCAGCAACTGCCGAGATCGAGATGCCGAAGCACCAGGAGAAGTTGAAGGCAGAAAGCTTGAAGGAAAGCTCCTTTCCCTCCGTATCCCTGCTGATCCAGGTCTCCATCTGGGGCCACTGGAGCGGAAGCAGGAAGCCGTAGATTGCAAGAAGGACGAAAACGAGTGGAATGCTGGAAGTGTGCACTATCGTGATGAAGCAGGCTGCGATCGAAAGCATCGCTGCCTCTATCGTATGCCTCGGGCGGAACCTTCTGACGATCGGAGAAAAGAGTATGCACCCGACAAGGTACGTGACTGTATAGGTCCCTGCGGCCAGCCCTATTATCGTGGCCGATGCACCGAGCGAGTACCTAAGATAGTAGACCAGTGCAAGATTCACTGTACTGAAGCCCAGCTGGGCCAGGAAGGATGCTGCATTCAGGGTCCAGAACTGGACTCTCTTCTCTCTTTCGGTCATAACAGGATTGAATATAAACTTTGCATCACTTTCATTCAAGATAACTTGAAGATAGCAAAAATGTCAGTAATAATAACAGGATATGAAGATTCTTCTTACTTGCGACAGGTATTATCCAGCAATCAATGGTGTTACTACTTCCGTAATGAATCTGAAGAAGGCTCTCGAGCTCAAGGGGCACGAGGTCAAGGTCGTCACACTCTCCGAATCCCATGACACGAAGATCAGCGAGGATGTCATATACATGGGCTCGCACAGTGCAAGATATGTCTATCCGGATGTCAGGGCAAAGATGCATCCACAGGCGGAGACGCTCAGACCGATCCTCGACTGGCAGCCCGATATCATCCACGTCAATACCGAGTTCTCTACATTTCTCTACGCAAGGAAGATCGCAAAGGCCACAAAGGTCCCCATGGTCCTCACCTACCATACCGACTATGAGGACTATGTCCACTATGTCCACATTCCGAAGCTTCTCGGACATCCGATCGTAAAGAGGGCTGTAAGATTCGTTGCAAGAAGGATGGAGGCGGTAATAGCTCCGACAGAGAAGACCAGGAAGATACTGGAAAACTACAACGTGAAGAAGAGAATCGATGTGATCCCGACAGGCCTGGACCTGGACAGATACAGAGAGAAGACCTCCCCCGAGGAGCTGTCTGCACTCAGAAAGCAGTACGGTATCCGCTCCGACATTCCGGCAATCATATACCTTGGCAGGATGGGAAAGGAGAAGAACCTCTCCGAGATCATAGACTACCTGTCCAGATACAATGAAAGAGAGTTCCAGTTCATCTGCGTAGGAGATGGCCCGGACCTTGGTGAGATAAAGGAGCAGGTGAAAGCCTCCTCCATCAGCGACAGGACCATCTTCACAGGCATGGTCGCCCAGAGCGAGGTTGCAAAGTACTACAGGCTTGGAAACATCTTCGTCTCTGCAAGCCAGAGCGAGACCCAGGGGCTGACATACATCGAAGCGCTGGCCGCCGGCGTACCTATTCTCTGCAGGCAGGATCCCTGCCTCGACGGCGTCGTCGAACAGGGCAGGAATGGCTGGACCTTTGAAACCGAAGCCGAGTTCAGAAAGTATCTCGATTCATTCCTCTCGGATCCGGAGCAGGGAAAGGCGATGGGAGAGTATGCAGCAAGAGTCGCCTTCGAGAAGTTCTCGAGCGAGACCTTTGCAGAGAAGGTTCTGGATGTCTACAGATACGCAATAGAGAACAGGAAGCTGAGAGCCTGATCAGACCTCTACAGGGTCCTCTCCGGAGTCGATGCTGTCAAGCAGGATATCCATGAGGAATGGAAGAATGTACTCATCCTTCTCCTCTTCCTGAAGTGGACCGAACTCCTCTCTTTCACCATCTCCATACAGAAAGACCTTTGGCTCCACATAGAAGCCCTTAGTTCCATAGTCGTTCTGTAGCTCCTTTACAGAGATTCCGAGGGAGGAGGCAAGGCTCCTGAGGTCGGTCTTTTCCACTGTGACAGCATATTTGTACTCGCCCCTGTACATTGCAACAAGAGCATACTGGATATACATCAGATCCTGGCCTGCAAGTGAGCGTGGAGCCTTCTCGAAGAGGATGTCGACCTCTCCGGCCCTGAATCTTCTTGCAACCCTCTCATCTGCTCTCGGAGCACAGGAGATATCCTCGGCAGTTATACTTCTGCTAGTCTCTACATCAATAAGCATCTCTTCCCTCCAGCAGATCCTCAAGCGTTGCACTCTCGTAGGCACTCTCCGTATATGAGAGGAGCCCCTCTGCAATCTCGCGCCCCATCGAGGCCTCCGCCTCGCTGTTCTGCCTGAACGATATCTCGACGATATCCTTGACAAGTATAGTTGAAAGCGGCCTTGCCGGTATATAGCTGATATGCCTTCTTCCCCTGCCGAACATCTCGAGTATGAAACCGCGCTGGACGAAGAGTCCAAGGTAGAACGATAGCTCCTTTGGGGAGAGAGGGAACATCTTTATTATATGCTTCTGGTCAATTGGACCATTTCCCCTCCTGAAGTTCTCTCCTATTATCGCAAGGAGGTTCACGCAGTCGGAAAGCTGCTGCTCGGGGCTTGTGCTGAGTCCCTGGACCTGGCTGCTATCCGGACGGAACTGGTGGACGTAGGTCAGCTCGGCCGCCATCAGGATTATGCACCAGGAAGCGTACAGGTAGAGGAAGATGAAGAAGATGACAGCAAGAGAACCGTAGATCACAGAGTAGCTGACAAGCCCGAGGACTATCCTCTTGAAAAGGTAGGTGGCTATGTACAGAAAGACCGTACCAACAACTGAACCAAGCAGCGCAGAGCGGAATCTTATCTTCACGTTCGGCACATAGTAGAAGAGGCAGAAGAGACAGATGAGGCTTATCAGATATCCACCATTCTTCTTGAAGAAACGGACTGGCAGTGGGACGCTCGCCATCTCGCCAGAGACATTTGCAAGCATCGCATTCGCATAGCTGCTGAGCACCAGGGAGACCGAGATTATCACGGCAGTGAAGAGAAGGAAGATGAAGAAGGAACCGAAGCGCCTTACGGGTCCGGTGCTCTCCTTGCAGCAGAAGATGCTGTTGATGACCTTGTATATCTTGCTGATCAGGAAGAGCGAGGAGATGACGAAGGAAAAAAGACCGAAGATTCCGAGTCCCATCGCATTGCTCGTATACTGTGTCATCATCGAAGAGACGCTTGTGCCTATCTCGTGGCCGAATATCTCGCTCAGGAATGCGGAAAAGAGCTCGATGAAGGAGTTCACTACTCCAAAAAGCGACATGAAGGTGATGAAGAAGGTAAGACAGGGGATTGCTGCTACCAGGGTCGAATACACAAGGCCGGAGGCAAGGATGGAGACATCATTGCTCGCGATGCTCTGAACAGAGCGCACAATGACGTATATGAAGTCGGCAATGGAATCTATGAAACGTTCCCTTAGGGGTATCTTCTCGCTCTCAGCCATCGTATCTCGAGGTTATCCTATCAAGCCAATCGGCACAGAAGGCAGCTGTCTCCTCTCCATCCGTCTCATTGAGAATCTCGTGCCTTGCATCCGGAATGAGCTTCAATGTGACCTCGGTCATTCCAGCGCTCACATAGTTCTGATAGACCTTCTTGACTCCCTTTCCATAGCCACCGACCGGATCGGCATCTCCGCTGATTATCAGCATCGGCATCGATGCATTTATCTTCTTCATGTAGGTCCTGTCGTTGGCCCTTTCGATGCCATCGATAAGGTCGGCATAGAACTGAGAGGAGCAGACGAAGCCGCAGAGTGGGTCGTTGATATATCTGTCGACCTGCTCTGCACTCCTGCTGAGCCAGTCGAAGGGTGTCCTGGAATTCTTTATCCTGGAGTTGTAGGAGCCGAAGATGAGCTTGTTCATCGTATTGTCCGGCATTCTGGAGCCGTACTTCTTGACATTCTTCAAGGCGATGGACCTGCCGATGCTTCCCAGGATTCCCGGGGAGGCACCTGTTCCCATGATGATTGCTCCGACGAAGGCCTCTGGATGCATTGTGAGCACGGTCCTCGCGATGAAGGAGCCCATCGAGTGTCCCATCAGGAAGTGCGGAAGTCCGACATTCTCGTTGTTCGCAAGGAAATCGACGGCCCAGGAGTCGTGGCAGACTGTCATCCAACCATCGGTCTCTGCAAACCAGCCCTTCTCATTCTCTTCCTTGGTAAAGCCATGACCTCTGTGGTCCTGGATGTATACTGTATAGCCTCTCGATGCAAGCATCGATGCGAATCTGTCATATCTCAGGGAGTGTTCGGCCATGCCGTGGTCTATGTGAAGAGTTGCGCGGGTCTTGCCGTCGGGACGCCAAATGCGGACGAACAATCTGTGACCATCTCTCATTTCAAGATATCGCTCTTCCATTTCCACTAGACCTTTTAAGAATGATATGATTTATATATAAAAAGTTATATAACAGAAAAGAAGAGTTGCGCAATGGCTAAAATGACATATTTTGTCACTTCAGACCTCCATGGAAACAGGGAAATGACACTCGATCTGCTCTCGCTTGCCAAGGAAAAGAGAGTTGATGGAATGATAATAGCGGGAGACCTCTGTCCCCAGGATCACACCATCGCCCTCGCCATACAGAATGCACCGTTTTCTGTTCATGCAGTGAGAGGAAACTGCGACAGCCCCTGGGACTTCAGGGACCTTGGGCTTCCAATACCTTTGCTATCGGAGACAATAGTGCGCGACGATCTGACGACTCTTGCCATCTCCCACGGCCATCTTATCTGGGAGCCTGAAGGACTGAAGAGAGGAGACATATTCATAACAGGCCACACTCATGTGCCTGAGCTCTACAGGGATGAGGATGGGATAATAAGGCTGAATCCGGGATCCCCTTCGCGCCCCCGCTCACAGAGTGGACCTACATATGCACTCATATACCCTGAGCGAATCTGCATAGTGCAATATCCTTCGGGAAGGATACTCTCCAGTCTTGAAATCAGAGAGTGAACACAACAGGAGAACCCGAGACGGAGACGTTTCCATCCTTGCACCTGTAGCAGGTTATGGTCAGCTTACCTGCAGCAGAATCGTAGTCTGCCCTGTACCAGCGAGGATGGTCGGAACCCGAATTGCCTCCGACAAAGGAGCGGAGAACATACTCTCTGCACTTTGAAGAGAAGCTGTATGGATCTATTCCTCTGTGGACATGGCCCGAGAGGCTGAGAGATATCCCGCCCTGGTAGTAGGCTTCAAGAATCTCGGCCCTCTCCAATGTATCATAGAGCGTTCCCCATACCTCGCTAATCCTTCCATAGATCGGGATATGCGCAAGCACGACCCTCTTCGTTCCACTGCCAGGAGGAGTGGCCATCGCCTCCCTGAAGTACTTCAGCTGTCTTCTTCCCATCGTCCTCAGTGAGTTGTCGATCACATAGAATTCGACATCCTTGCACTTGAACATGAAGAATGAATCGGTATAGCCCAGTATGCTCTTGTAGTACTTAAGGCCTCCATTGACTGAGTCGTGGTTGCCCATCAGTGTGATCACAGGAATACTCCAGCTGCTCTCTATCGGAGAGACTATCGTGTCGTAGTACTCCTGGACCTGCTCCTTCGTCGAGTAGTCGGTAAAGTCGCCGAGAGAGGCAACGAAGTCGACATCCGTAGAGCAGTTGGCACCGAACCAGGAGATGAATTCACTGTCCGCCCTCTCGCTGTCACTTCCGAAGTGGAGGTCCGTGACGATAACGAACGAGAAGTCGCCTCCACTCTGCCTGTTGACTGTCACAGCCCCACTGTCGGAGAGGAAGGTGTTGGTGGATACGGATCCGAAGGGGTCCTCAGTAGAGATGTTCATCATCCTGTCGATGGTATCCGAGAGACTGTTCTCGCAGGAGACGAGGAGAAGGGATGCAAAGAGAAGGAGGATC
>LVBC01000224.1 GCA_001604265.1 Spirochaetales bacterium Spiro_01 | reverse complement strand
TGATTTGTTTGTTTTTTTCAGAGTACTGCCGAATCCATGATTCAGCAAACATCTGAGGTCACCTCATATTGTTTACGAAATATTCGATGGTTGACGCTATTCTTTTCCATTTGTATCATAAACAGTAACATTGGAGGATTGTATGGTAAGTGTACTAATTGCCCTCCTTTGCTGTTTGATTGGCATCGCCCTCGGCTATCTAGGCCGTTGGATATACGCAAAGTCCCAGTTGACCTCTGCTGAACAGAATGCAGAACGTCTCGCTAAAGAAGCCGTCAGCAAGGCGGAAGCACAGGGTAAGGAGCTTATCCTGGAGACCAGAGACAGACTGCTGAAGGAACAGCAGCAGCAGGAGCGTGAAGCCAGAGAAAGAAGATCCGAGCTGCAGAAGTATGAAAGAAGACTTCAGCAGAAGGAAGAGAATCTGGAACACAAGCAGCAGGAGCTTGAGAATGTGAAGAAGCAGCTTTCGGATAGAGATTCGGCGCTTCTTCAGAAGGAAAAGAGCGTCCAGGACAAGGAGAACTCCCTGATCCAGGAGCTCGAGAAGATCGCAGGAATGAGCCAGGAAGAGGCGAAGAATGCGATCATCGAGCAGATGCAGCAGAAGGCCCATCGCGATGGCCAGGTCTACATCAACAAGATCGAAGCAGAGACAAAGCTCTCGGCAGACAAGGTGGCCCGCGATATCATCGTAGAGTCCATCCAGCGTCTGGCGACCGAAGTCAGCGGCGAGATCACGACCGATTCTGTATCCCTTCCTTCAGATGAGATGAAGGGAAGGATCATCGGACGCGAAGGCAGGAACATCAGGACCCTTGAGACTCTCACAGGCGTCGATATCATCATCGATGATACTCCTGAGGCTGTCGTTATCAGCTGCTTCGACCCAGTAAGGAAGGAGATTGCCAGAGTTGCACTCGAACGCCTTGTCCAGGATGGAAGGATCCACCCTGCAAGAATCGAGGAGATGGTCAACAAGGTGAGCAAGGAGATCGGCAGGATAATTGTCGACGAGGGCGAGAAGGTCGTCTTCGATCTGGGCTTCCCAAATATGGGTCCAGAGCTCATAAGGGCACTCGGAAGACTCCATTTCAGGACAAGCTATGGACAGAATGTCCTCATCCACTCCAAGGAGGTCGCCATCCTTGCCGGCATGATTGCATCCGAGGTGGGTGCAGATGCCGAGATCGCAAAGAGAGCAGGACTCCTGCATGACCTTGGAAAGGGTGCCGAGACCGAGAGCGAGGCCAACCACGCAGAGCTCGGTGCCGATCTCTGCAAGAGACTCGGAGAGGACCCGAAGGTCGTCAATGCCGTCCATGCACACCATGGCGATGTGGAGGCCCTGAGCATCGAGGCTGTCATCGTGCAGATCGCAGATGCCATCTCTGCTGCCCGCCCAGGTGCCAGAAGGGAGAGCATCGACAACTATATCAAGCGTCTTGAGAGCCTTGAAGGCATCGCAAAGAGCTTTGACGGCGTAGACAGTGCCTTCGCTGTCCAGGCTGGCAGGGAGCTCAGGATTCTTGTCAACAACAATACCGTTACCGATGATGGAGCCAAGGATATCGCCAAGGATATCGCAGCGAGGATCGAAGCCGAGCTCAGGTACCCAGGAAAGATCAAGGTCACCATCATCCGCGAGACCAGAGTTGTGGAGTACGCCAGATAGTGAAGAGCGTAAAGGTACTTATGCTTGGGGATGTCTCAGGAGATCCCGGAAAGAGAGCCCTGTTCGTAGGGCTCTCTTCACTTGTGAAGATAACAGAGGCCGACCTCGTGGTCGTGAATGGAGAGAACGCATCCCAGGGCTTCGGTATCGAGCCGGATGACTACTACATCTTCAAGAAGATGGGTGTGGATGTCATCACATCCGGAAACCATATCTGGCAGAAGATGGATATCTTCCCACTGCTCGATAGCCAGAAGGACCTTCTGAGGCCACAGAACTACGTCTCTGGCGTTCCAGGGCATGGTGTCTGCACAGTCGAGAAGAGCGGGCAGAAGTTCGCTGTGCTCAATCTGCAGGGCAGGACGGACATGCCGACGACCGACGATCCATTCAGGATCGGAAGAGAGTGCGCAGAGAAGCTTTCTCGCCAGGGCTGCATCGTCCTTGTGGACTTCCATGCTGAATCAAGCCTTGAGAAGGAGGCGCTTGCTTTCCATCTCGATGGCCTTGCATCTGCTGTCGTTGGAACCCACACACATGTGCAGACGATGGATGAGAGGATCCTTCCAAATGGAACTGCCTACATAACGGACATCGGAATGACCGGAGTCCAGGATATGGTCATCGGATCGGATCCGGCTGTATCGATAAGAAGACAGCAGACTCAGGTCCCGATAAGAAGTGTGGTCGCTGAAGGAAATGGTGTGATAAAGGGCGTTGTTATCGAGATAGATGCACAGACGCACCGTGCACTTGGAATCGAGAGGATCTGAACTCTACTTCTTGATCTCCTGTCCCTCTACAAGAATTACGACCTTGCTGATCTTCTCGAAGTTGAGAAGTGTCCTCTCGACAAGGTCTCTTGCAGTCACTCCTTCGAACTCTCTGCTGTCAAGGAACTCGCGTGAAAAGTCCACATAGCAGATTCCACTCTTCACGGTCAGTCCAATGAGCTTGGTTCCCGGTGCGATCAGGGAAACAGAACCCTCGCTGTAGGAGTCGTATGCATAGTCGTTGAGCAGCGCCTCTATCGTATCGTGGTAGACATCGGAGCCGCGTCTTCTGGTCTCGAGCGTATACAGCTTCACATCATCCTGTGAAAGCAGTGCGATTGAGACGGTCCTGTCGATAGGAACACTCTCGTTCGACCTTCGGCTCTGCGCCATCAGCTCGGCAACGCCGCTCGCCTTCCAGGCCCTTTCAAGACGCGGAAAGAGGAGCGCGCTTATACCTGCGGCCCAGAGTACCCAGAGAAGTGCAATGAGGATCATCTGCTTCAGTATGTGATGGTCCTTATCCTTTCCTTCTCTGCTCTTTTCTCCCAACGCTCTCTCTTCTTCCTCTTTCATCAGCTCAATTCTAATCCATTTGGCGTGATCAAGTGAAGGTTCTTTGGCTTTACTACCTTTCTTCGATAGTCTACAATTCATTACCATGGAAAAAGTAGTGGGAAATGTCATTATGAAGGGGTTCGCTGTAGCCAGGGCCTATATTCTGAACCATCACACTCCCACAGTCGAGCACAGCAGAATCCAGAGCGAAGAGGAAGCGGAAAGAGAGCTCTCGGCCTTCCAGGAGGCTGGAAGGAGAGTGATGAAGGAGATCAGGGAGGAGATGGCAAAGAGCCCCTCTCCGGATGCACTTGCGATTCTCGAAAGCCAGCTTTTCATGATCGACGATCCCGACTTCAGAGGAAGGGTGGAAGGCTATATCAGAGAGGGGCACAGAAGGGCCGCCTGGGCTGTCGAGAGTGCAGAGGGAGAGATCGTCGAGGCCCTATCCAGACTGAGGAGCGACTCCTTCAGAGAGAGAATAAGCGACATAGAGGATGTTTCATCCAGGCTCATAGCCTCGATCACCCGCTCAGGGCATGGAGGCCCTGTTATCCAGGATTCCTCTGTCCTCATTGCAGACTATCTGCTTCCTTCGGAGTTCCTCTCCCTGGATCTCTCCCTTGTAAAGGCAATAGTACTCGAGAAGGGCGGACTTACAAGCCACGTTGCAATTCTTTCAAGGGCAGAGGGAGTCCCCTGTCTCACCTCGGCCTCAAGTGCGACAAGGCTCGTGAGAAAAGGCAGCCTGGTCGCCTTCGATGGCGATGAGGGTGCAATCTACATAGACCCGGATGATGAAGTGCTGGAGAGAATAAGGGCGGGCCTCAGCGGCTCTGCCGATACAGATACATCACTTCCTGCAATCACTCTCGATGGCGTTGAAATCGCAGTTGAAGCAAATATCGAGGATGCAAGGAGCATAGAGGCTGTCAAACGATCAGGTGCTTCGGGAATCGGTCTTTTCAGGACAGAGTTCCTGCTCATGGGAGGACATGGCAGCGACCAGGTCTACTCACAGGTCGCAGAGAAGATGAAGGGGTGCGGAGATGTCTGCTTCAGGACCTACGATATCGGTGGGGACAAGATGGTCGATGGCATCAGCGAGAACGAGGAGAATCCTGTGCTCGGCTACAGGGCAGTTCGCCTCTGCATGGACCGCAAGGATATCTTCCGACCGCAGCTCAAGGCGATTCTGAAGGCCTCTGTCTTCGGCAATGTCAGGATAATGTTCCCCATGATCTCGGGAGCAGGAGAGCTCGACGAGGTGCTCTCGCTCTTCGAGGATGTGAAGAGAGAGTGCAGAAGCGAGGGCATCGCCTTCGATGAGAATATCAAGGTGGGAATAATGATAGAGGTCCCATCAGCTGCAATAACTGCAGATATTCTGGCAAGGAAAGTGGACTTCTTCTCTGTCGGAACCAATGACCTTGTCCAGTACACACTAGCTGTCGATAGAGGAAATGAGAAGATAGCGCACCTGTACAACCGCCTCCATCCGGCAGTCCTGAGGCTTCTGAAGATGACTGCAGATGCGGCAGATGAGGCAGGGATCGAGCTGGGAATCTGCGGTGAGATGGCCGGTGACGAGATGGTCACACCGCTTCTGGTGGGTCTTGGCTATAGGAATCTGAGCATGAACATCTCATCGATGGCGAGAGTGAAGAGATTGATAAGGAATATATCGCTTGCCGATGCACAGGCACTTGCCAAAAGGGCACTTAATATGACAAGCTACCGCGAGATCAGCAACTTAATGGAGTATTTCCATGCAGAAATTGGATTTGATAAATAAGGCAGATATCGATACACAGCTTCCTCTGATAAGCATAATTGGGCGACCGAATGTAGGTAAGTCCACACTTTTCAACCGCCTGATCGGCAAGAGGAGGGCAATCACAGATCCGACCCCGGGAGTCACCAGGGATCCGATCCCGGAGCGCTGGCTGCTTGGCAACCATCCTGTCACCCTTGTGGACAGCGGTGGTGTCAAGATAGAGCGCGAGGGGCTCGATGGAGCAGTCACGGACAAGTCGATGTCGCTGCTCGCGCAGAGCGACCTGATCATCTTCGTGATGGACTGTACCGAGGTCAATGCCGAGGATCAGCTCCTTCTGAAGGCACTGAGGCCATACACCGACAAGATGGTACTTGCCGTCAACAAGATAGACGATCCTGTGAGGGAGGACCTGATCTGGAACTACTACCAGTATGGCTACCAGAGAGTTGTGGGAATCTCGGCGGCGCACGGGCTTGGAATCGAGGAGCTCGAGGATACACTTCTCGGGATGCTGTCTCTCGAGAGGGTCGAGGAGGCTCCAGAGGAGCCGGAGAGCATAAAGATAGCAATCCTGGGCAAGCCGAATACCGGAAAATCCACGCTGACGAATCTGCTCACCGGCCGTGATATCTCTATAGTCAGCTCGATAGCTGGAACTACCAGGGATGTCATGAGAGGGACCTTCACATACAAGGGAACCGACTACACAGTACTCGATACTGCAGGTATCAGGAGAAAGAGCAAGGTCGAGGATGATGTCGAATACTACTCGGTCAACAGAGCGATAAAGACTATCGACGAAGCAGATGTCGTCCTTCTCATGATAGATATAACAGAGGGACTTGCAGATCAGGACAAGAAGATCGCACAGCTCATAGTCAGAAGAGGCAAGGGTGTCGTTCTCGTCCTGAACAAGATGGATGCACTCAAGGGAGTCGAGAATGAGCTCGAGGCGATAAAGGACAGAGTGAGATTCCTCTTCCCTGTCCTCTCCTTTGCACCTCTTGTGCCTATCAGCGCACTGCAGGGAGATGAGATCGGAAAGCTTCTCGATACTGTCTGGGCCGTCTGGAAGCAGCTCAACCGAAGAATCGATACCGCAGAGCTCAACA
Source organism: Spirochaetales bacterium Spiro_01 (assembly GCA_001604265.1). Lineage (GTDB taxonomy): Bacteria > Spirochaetota > Spirochaetia > Sphaerochaetales > Sphaerochaetaceae > Bullifex. The sequence continues at coordinate 912 of LVBC01000224.1, read as the reverse complement.
GTGCCCTGAAGGCCTGGGGAGAGAACTACCAGCCAGCTCGCGGAGCTGCCGGACACTACAAGGTGCTCTATGGGACCCAGGTCTCTGTCACACCTGTTCGCTTCCTTCTCTTCGTCAACAGGATAAAGGAGTTCCCGGAGACCTACCTCAGCTACATCAAGAACTGCATGAGGAAGGAGCTCGGCTTCTCATACATCCCGATCGAGATAAACCTGCGGGAGAGGGCCAGGAACAAGAGCCTCAACGAGAATGGACCCAGGAAGGATGAGCTCGAGATCAGAAGGGTCATGAGCTCTGAGAAGAAGAGCACTCCAGCGAAGAAGGGTGTTGCCAACAAGCCGGGCGGAAAGGCCCGCCTTGGCAAGGAGAGGGAGAGAGCAGAGAAGATAGTGAGGAACTCCAAGCAGGCAAGAAGAAGGGGTGAGCGCTGATGGGCTTCTGTGCGGAACATGGCCTGAAGGCTCTCTGCTTCGATATCGATGGAACCCTCTATCCCAAGTGGAGGACGAGTGCATACCTTGCTGCCGCTGCTGCAGCACATCCTCTCTTCTCGATGAAGTACAACTCTACAAGGCAGTCCCTGAGAGCCCAGGATGGACTTGAAGGAAAGCGAGGTCTTGGAAGGGAGGACTTCAGGAGAAAGGAGGCCTCCATTCTCGGCTATGAGGATATCGATGGATATATCGAACGCTACAACAGGTGCATATACGAACCCTGGCAGAGGGCTTCAAGGGCCTTCATAAGGCCGTACAGAGGCATGAGAGAGGCCCTTCTCGAGGCAAAGAGGCGGGGCTATCTTATAGCAGCACTTTCCGATTTCCCGATCGGTAACAAAATCGAGCTGCTAGGGCTTTCCGGACTTTTCGATTATGTTGCCTCCACGGAGGATTCGGGTTATCTTAAACCTAACAG
>LVBC01000223.1 GCA_001604265.1 Spirochaetales bacterium Spiro_01 | reverse complement strand
ATGACCATCGCACCTTTGGAAATATTCGCGCCATGATTCTCTCCAGCGCGCTCTCTTTGCGCATTAAGGAGCGAGCATTGAAAATGTTTCAAAAAATCGCCGAGGCCGAATCAAGAATTCATGCCAAGCCCCTTGAACAGGTTGCCTTCCATGAAGTGGGTGCAATCGATTCAATTATTGATATTGTGGGGTCAGCGATCGGACTTGAAGCGCTTGGTGTTGAGAAGATCTACGCCTCTCGAATCGAGCTTGGAGGGGGGTTTGTCCGATGCGCGCACGGACTGCTCCCTGTCCCTGCGCCCGCCACCTTGGAGATACTTCAAGGACTCCCCATAGGGCTCCACGGGGTTCCTTTTGAGGCGACCACGCCCACGGGTGCGGCGATTCTAGCTTGTAATGTAGATTCTTTCTCTGGTTCGCTTCCTCTTTCTCCGCAAAAAATCGGCTATGGTGCAGGAGAGCGAGAGGGAGTCGATATCCCCAATATTTTGCGACTGATCCTAGCGGATGAGCCTGTGCAGCCTTCACCAAAAGAGGTGCTTTTAGAGACCAACATTGATGACATGAGCCCAGAGCACCTTGCCTATGCCGTCGAACGACTCTTTGAGGCAGGCGCACTAGATGTCTATATGACCCCCATCACGGCCAAAAAGAATCGTCTCGCCACCAAGCTCTCCATTCTCTCTTTGCTGGATAAGGAGAGAGAGCTCACGCAAATTCTCTTTCAGGAGACGAGCTCTATTGGCTTGCGCCGCCTTGAAGTGGAGAAGATAGCTCTTGCGCGGCGCTTCATTCAAGTCCCCACTCCTTGGGGGGAGGTGAGCGTGAAGCTCTCCATGCAAGGGGAAAAAGTGGTGCGCTATAAAGCAGAATATGAAGAGTGTAGGCGCCTCGCCATGACCCACTCTGTGCCATTGCACACCCTCTATTTAGCTATTGATAAGGCGGTTGAATCATGCTTGAACGATACGAATCACTAAAAAAAGAGATTCAAGCCCTAGAGAGCCTCATAGTGGCTTTTTCTGGGGGCGTGGATAGCTCACTCCTCCTTAAGGCGGCTCACGATGCGCTTGGCGAGAAGGCGCTTGGAATCACCGTCACCACACCCTACATGGCCGAGCGAGAGATCAAAGAGGCTATTGCTTTTGCCAAGAAGATTGGCGCTAGGCACGAGGTGCTCTCTTTTCCATGGATTCCAACCCTCAAGGAGAATCCGACCAATCGCTGCTACCTCTGCAAGCACGCCCTCTTCTCCTCGCTAAAGAAGCTTGCGTATCAAAGAGGGTTTGCCCATATTGCAGAGGGAAGCAACCTTGATGACACCAAAGAGGAGCGTCCTGGTCGAATCGCCCTCCAAGAGCTGGGAATCGCCACCCCTTTGCTCTCTTTGGGATTGAGCAAAAATGAGATTCGACAAATCTCTAGAGAGCTAGACCTAAAGAGCTGGAATAGGCCTTCTTATGCTTGTCTCCTCACACGATTTCCCCACAATCGACCCCTTTTAGAAGAGGAGATAGAGATGGTCGAACAAGCCGA
>LVBC01000222.1 GCA_001604265.1 Spirochaetales bacterium Spiro_01 | reverse complement strand
CCTCGGTACTGCGCAAGATCTTCCTATCTGGAAACTACTCTGAAGGGCAGGAGCTCAGTCTTACCGAGGTCTCGAAGGAGCTCGGCGTCTCCAGGACCCCTGTCAGGGAGGCCTTCCAGGCCCTGGCCTCAGAGGGGCTTCTGACCCTTCACATGAACAGGGGTGCTACTGTAAATGGCATAAACGAGGAGTTCGTGCGCGACCACTTCGAGCTTCGGATTGCACTGGAAGCGGAGGCTGTCTACCTGGCCTGCAGCAGAGGAGGCGATATCTCAGAGCTGCTGAAGCTTCAGGAGAGCTATGAGAACCGGACAGGCCTTCTGGATTACAGCACCTACAACGAGAAGTTCCACCTCATGCTCTGGACGCTTTCTGGAAACAGGAGACTCAAGGAGCTTCTGACGACCCTCTGGAATGGACCCTCAAGGGCCAGGCATGACAAGGGCTACGAGCATGAAAGACTCTCTGTAGAGGAGCACAGGAGGGTGCTGGATGCACTTCTCCTGAAGGACTGCAATCGTGCTGCCGAGCAGATGAGAAAGCATATCGAAAGAAGCATGGACAATGTACTTGGCGACTTCAGGAACTCCTTCAAGGGCAGCGATGTCGTTCCTTCATGAAGAGAGATGATGAGAATATGACCAACGTAAGAGAGAAGAACAGAAGATTCTATGACAGCTATGTCAGGCCGATGATACACAATGATTATCATGAATATGAGAAGCGCATCGCAGTAGGAATAGTCGGAGAGGGCTCCGACTGCTTCGGCTACGACGATGAGATATCCCGGGACCACGACTTCGGTACTGGAGTGTGTCTCTGGCTCACAGATGAGGATATGGAGCTTTTCGGCCATCGACTGGCAGAGGACTACAATGCCCTTGTAGAGAGCAGCGAGCGCTCCTTCTACACAAAGCGACTTGCCGAGCGCAGAGGCGTGATGACCATCCACGATTTCTACTCGGGGATACTGCAGATAGACTGCGACACCGACAGCTGTCGGCTTTCCGATGACGACTGGTACCATCTCGACCACGCCTGCCTGAAGACTGCAACGAATGGCGAGATATTCCGAGATGACATGGGAGCCTTCACCGCCTTCAGGAACTATCTGCTTGGCTACTATCCGGAGCGTATCTGGCGGACAAGGCTGGCAGAAGAGCTCCACGAGTACGCCTCTGCACTGCAGATAAACTATGCACGCTGCATGACGAGAAGGGATATAGTCGCTGCCGAACTCTGCAGAGCTAGGGGAATAGGTGCGGCAATGGAGCTCTTCTTCCTTCTGAAGAGGGAGTATCCACCATACTACAAGTGGACCTTCCGTGCCCTGAGAGAGCTCGATGCAGAGGGTTCTTTCTCTGAGAAGATAAAGGGCCTTTCAGAGGAGCGTATCCGACCTGAAGCGTGGGATGGAACGAGATACCAGCCGAACAGACTGAACTACAGGGATCCGATCGTCTCCCTTTCAGAGGAGTTGGCCTCGGAAATCGAGTTCCTTCTGAAGGAGAGGGGACTGACAGGACTTTCAAGTCGCTATCTCGAGGTCCATGTCGATGAGGTGCTGGAAGGTTAACGAGCGCTATGGATATGATGGATGAAAAGCTATAACATCAAATTCATGAAGAAACTGCTGCTGTTCCTCAGACGGGAACTGATGCTCACGATCTCACTTGCTGCAGCGCTTGCATCCCTGCTGCTTACTCCTCCCTCCAGAGCACTGCTGGAATCCATTGACTTCCGTACTCTGGGCACTCTTTTCATGATGCTGACAGTCCTTGAAGGCTTCAAGAAGGAGAGTGTCTTTGCACCACTTGTCCACTTCAGCTCCCGCTTCAGTACACTGAAGGGGCTGACTCTCTTTCTCGTCTTCGGTGTCTTCTTCTCCTCTATGTTCGTAACGAACGATGTCTCTCTCATAATCTTCGTTCCACTCACGATAATGATATTGAGGAAGGCCGATATGGAGAGGTACATCCTCCCTGTTATCTCACTTGAGAATATTGCGGCAGTCAGAGGCTCCATGCTCACACCATTCGGAAGCCCACAGAACCTGTTCCTGTATGGACGTTTCGGTGTCAGCACCCCAGTCTTTCTCCTGCACATGCTTCCGCTCAGCGCGCTTTCGGCAGCTCTGCTTGTCGTTTTCATTCTTGTGCTTACGAGAAAGGAGAAAAGAATCATAGAGGGCCCTCCTGCAGAGAGCACTCAGGCTGTGAACAGGGTGAGAAGGACTGTCTATCCGCTTCTTTTCCTGATGGTCCTTCTGGTCATCGTAACAAGAACGGCCCTCTGGCCTGCAGCTGTCATTGTAGTGGTCGTTTCTGTTCTCCTTCTGGACAGAACTCTTCTGATG
>LVBC01000221.1 GCA_001604265.1 Spirochaetales bacterium Spiro_01 | reverse complement strand
ATGGTCAAGATTTCGATAACCATATATATTTTAAGGTACATTGAAATCCAAGTATGAGGATGTGTGACCTATGAGTGACAAGCTATCTAGGAATAATAAAGCTTATGAAGCAATAAAGAAGAGGATAATGGAGGTAGAGTATCTGCCCGGAGAGACCCTGTCCGAATCTAGAATATCCGAGGAGCTTGGGATGAGCAGAACACCTGTCAGAGAGGCATTCAATCGTCTTGTGCAAGAGGGACTGCTCCAATCAAAGGGTAGTAGGACGAGAGTGGCCGTAATCTCTATAGATGATCTGAGGCAGATATTTGAAGCCAAGCAGGCACTTGAAACAATGATTGCTTCCTTGGCTGCGGAGAAAGCCACTGACAAGGATCGAAAGACTATGCAGGAGTATATAATCCGCATGGAAGAGATGAAGAAGCGAATAGCGGCAAGAGAGCCCTCATTCAGCTACATGAAGGAGTGGAAACCTCTTAATTATGCTTTCCATGAAGATCTCTATAGAATTGCTGGTAATAGTAGAATTGAACAGATAGTAGACACTCTGAATCAGTTCTGGCATGGATGGCGCAATGGTATTATGAGGATTGAAGCTTTATCTATAAGGAATATCAATGAGCATATAGATATCTGTGCCGCAATCGTTGAAAAGGATCCTAAAAAAGCAGGCGAGGCCATGAAGGAGCATCTGGATAGCCTTTTCAATACCGTAAAAGAAGTAATCACAACATTCGGCAGAATGTAGTACACGTTAGGAATCTAAGAGAACAACAGGGAGGAACGACATGAAGGAAAGCCATCTCTACTTCAAGTACGACGAGAAGAACGGTATCAAGGTACCGTCTCCATTCAACAGGATCATGACTCCTATAATGACAGTGGACCAGACGGATGAGCCGATTCCATTCTCTATCCACTATACAGAGTGGGAGCCGGGTGCAGAGATCGACGAGCACCTCCACGAGGACTCTACAGAGGCTATGTTCTGCGTCAGTGGAAGGGGTATCGTGAGACTGGATGGAGTGGACCATGAGTTCGTTCCAGAGTCCATGATCTGTGCACTTCCGGGACACACCCACAAGATCACCAACACCGGCACCGAGAGACTCAGGGTCCTCTGCGTATTCTCTCCTCCTGTTTCCGGAGAGAAGCTGAAGACGAGGGCCGAGAATGCAGTAAAGGAATACTGGGAAAACCACAAGGAATAGAGAATAGATGTTCACAATAGAGTTCATCCTCCCTTATCACAAGCTCAGAACTGCAGTCGAGCAGGTCTTCAGGGAGCATCCCAAGAGAGATCAGATAAAGCTGGTCATCACCAGCAAGACGCACAGCGAGATAAGGGAAGGTGAGCTCAAGGGGGATGTCATCATCGCCCGAGGCCTCACTGCCGCCTACATGGACAGGCTCCTCAAGAGCTCCTTCATATTCATCGAGCTGCCAATGTCCGGCTACGATGTCATGAAGGCCTTCCATGAGGGTCTTACGATGTACCCTGAGACCAAGACCATCGGTTTTATTGCGACTCCTGCCACAATCTACGGCTTCGAGAACTTCATCGCAGAATCCAATCTCACGATAAGGACCTATCCGATCGACTACTCCTCTGGCTACGAGGGGGCTGTCGATCAGGCAATAGAGGATGGTGTCGACCTCTTCATCGGAGGGGACGGGGCTGCCTCCTGTGCGATCAGCAGGGGCTTCCATGCAGTGAGGATCGATGCCGGAAGGGACAGTGTGCGCCAGGCGATCGACGAGGCTCTGTACATCTACCAGACCAAGATGGAGCAGGAGCTCAGAAGCTCCAGGATGGATGCTGTCATCGAAAGCATCGACGAGGGTATAATAACCTGCGACGGGGACAAGAACATCACCCTCTGCAACTCCTATGCACAGGGTGTGCTTGGAAAGCCGATTCAGGAGCTTGTCGGCCACAGCATCAGTGAATTCGGCTTCGATGTCGTTCCCTTCGAGACGCTTTCGGAGAGAGAGGAGGGAAGGTTCCTCACTCTGAACGGTTCCAATATTCTTCTTTCACGCACTCCCATCCTGGTAGATGGTGTCTTCCAATCCGGAGTCATCGTCTTCCAGAAGCTGTCGAAGATACAGCATATGGAGAGAGCAATACGCAGGGAGGCGACGAAGAGCGGCCTTTCTGCCGACCACAGCTTCAAGCAGATACTGGGCAACAGCCGTGCGATCAACGAGGCGAAGGAGCTTGGGCTCAGCTTTTCGAAGGTCAATGCGAATGTACTCCTCGTTGGAGATACCGGAACCGGAAAGGAGCTCTTCGCACAGAGCATCCACAACGCAAGTGACCGCCACAGCATGCCCTTTGTCGCAGTGAACTGTGCAGCACTTCCCGAAACGCTGCTCGAAAGCGAGCTCTTCGGCTACGTCTCTGGCGCCTTCACCGGTGCTTCCAAGAGCGGCAAGGTCGGTCTCTTCGAGCTTGCGCATACAGGAACGATCTTCCTCGATGAGATAGGCGAGATAAGCCTCTCTCTCCAGGGCAGGCTTCTCAGGGTCCTCGAAGAGAGGGAAATAATGAGACTCGGAAGCGACAAGGTGACTGCCATCGATGTAAGGATAATCGCAGCAACGAACAGGGACCTCGAGCAGCTTGTAAGGGAGAACAAGTTCCGAAAGGACCTCTTCTATAGACTCGATGTTCTCAGGTTGCCGCTTCCATCGCTTGCAGAGCGCAGCGAGGATATTCCCATCCTGATGGAGTCCTTCATCGAGAGAGCGGACAGGAAGAGCGGTCTCGTAAAGCATATGATAGACCCTGAGGTCTTCCCATTCCTGCAATCCTACTCCTGGCCCGGGAATATCCGACAGCTCAGGAATCTCTGCGAACGACTCTCTGCAGTCGTATTCAATTCGATAATAAAGCTCGAGGATGTGAAGAGGTGCTTCTCGAGCGAGGGCTCACATGTCCACCTCAGCGGGGATGCAATGGAGCGCGAGAGGCTTCTCAATGCTCTCGTGGAGACACAGGGAAATCGAAGCAGGGCCGCTGAAAAGCTGGGAATCGACCGGACTACTCTGTATAGAAAGCTGAGGAAGTATAAAGTGTTGCAGTGATGCAACACCAATGCCACAACAATTGCAACATACAGGTGCAACACAATTGGCTCCGAGTGTCAGATTATTGTTCAAAAAATCGGAATTTTGGATTGGCACGGTTCTTGCATTATAGTTGCCAGACAAAAAAAAGGAGCTAATTATGAAAAAGCTATCAACAATCGTTCTCGTACTTGCTCTTGCATCCCTCTGTGTCTTTGCTCAGGGAGCTGAAGAGAAGGCAACTTCAAAGTATCCTACAGGACCTGTAGAATTCGTCGCTCTCGGCAATCCAGGCGGTGGCTCGGACCTCCTCGCTAGAAACATTGTAGATGTAATTACAAAGTACAACCTCGCATCCGTACCAGTAAACGTTGTCGACAAGGCAGGTGGTTCAGGTGCAGTCGGTATGGCATACTTCAACAGCAAGAGCGATCTCGACTACAACCTCATGACCGTCAACTCTGCAAACATCGTTACAACACACGCAGCAAAGGTCCAGATTCCACGCGGTGGAAAGTGGACTCCGATCGCCTGTGTCGCTACCGATAACGAGCTCCTTGTTGCTTCTGCAGAATCTCCATTCAACAACATCCAGGAGGTCATCGACGCACTCAAGAAGAATCCAAAGTCCCTCACAGTAGGTTGCCAGGACGACCTTGATGCAATGACAGTTGCACTCTTCGAGAAGGAAGCTGGTGTTGAATTCAACCACACTGCATACTTCGCTTCTTCTGAAGTCTTCACCTCTCTCCTCGGCGGTCACATCGACTTCACTATCGCAAACCCAGGTGAGTGTGTCGGTCTCGTAGAGGGTGGCAGAGCAAAGGCAATCGCATCCTTCTCCCCAGAGAGACTCGCAGCTCCATTCGACAAGACCGGTACCATAAAGGAAGCTGGCTATCCTAACTGTGTCATCCAGATGGCTCGTGGTGTCATGGGTCCTGCAGGCATGTCCAAGGAAGCTCAGGAGTACTGGGCAAATGTCCTCAAGCAGGTATGTGAGAAGCCAGAGTGGAAGGAAAACTATCTCGACCGCTCCATGCTCGGCAACGACTTCTATGGCGCAGCTGACTTCGAGAAGTTCTATGCTGATCACGAGAACTTCCTCGTAACCTTCGCAACCGAACTCGGTATCCTCAAGTAAGATTTAGACTAAGTCTCTTTTGAATAAGGGATAACTAGTCATAGAAATCGATGATTGGTTATCCCATTTTGTTTAATAAGGTATATAACGATGCTTATCATTGAAATAATCATGATGATCGCAGGAGCAGTCTGGGCCTATTTCGGACTCTTCGAGTATG
>LVBC01000220.1 GCA_001604265.1 Spirochaetales bacterium Spiro_01 | reverse complement strand
AGTTCACGAAGGAAGTATGATGCTTTGGAATCGTAGGTAGACTTGGCATGACCTGAGGCAGTGGATGTGAGGTCCAAGGCAGCGGCGTAATTTCGAAGCGACGAGCGGAATTCATCATCTGTGTTTGTTAAACGCAGGAACAACTCGTCTGGCTTTTTCTCGTCTGTGAAATGAGGTGGATCAAAAGGTTGAATGAAGTAAAGATAGAAATCGCGCGGCGGTATTGCCGTGGAACGCTCATTGGCCGATCCAAAGAATAGATATCCTTGGCGCATAGCTTTGCGCTCCACCCATTCAATCTCTCGCTGCCATATATTGTACCCTGTCCTATAAGTCTGGTCGGTGCATTCCATGACCCGCTTGAGTGCCTCGTAGTAGTAGCGGTCGAGCTGAGATAAATCAAGGCTTTCGGCTCGCTTCTCGATCAGTGCATCGAAATCTTCGGTCTTCTTAAGGTCCAGGTAGTACTGGCGGTTTTCGGGGTTTACAGAGATGAACTGACCGCTTACTGTCTTGTGAATTTCACGCAGAACAGTCTCTACCTGAGAGAGAAGGTCGTCGGCGGGATCGCCACCAAGCTCCTCAATACCTGGCTGAAAGAGGCATAGGCCGTCGCGTAACTCAACTGTCGTTGCACCTAGTGGAGCATAGATATCTCCGGTCGTGAGCCGGTTGACAGATAGCGCATGGATGATCCTCAAGGCCATGGACCGATAAGCAGGGCGAGTGAAGACTTGCTGTATACGTGATTCAAGCACCTGGCTGCAGTCGATGACCGCCTTGATGTCCGGGATGGCGCGGAAGGAAGGATTCTCTCGCAGAATCGTCCAATAGCTATCATAGGCGATGACACCAGGCCAGTTCTCAGGCACTTCTTGATCCATCAGCTTCTTCATAGCCAGTGACACCGTCTTAAGAACCTCACGCTTTTCCACTGCTGTTACTCGTTCAAAGGTGTCGATATAATCAGGATGCACTGGAAAGAGCCGCACGAACTCATCCATGCGCTCGTTCATATGTCCATAGAACTTCGAGAAGGGAGTTAAATACTCACGAATTTTCACCTGCTGGTCAGCAGTCTTCCTGAGCAATCGCTCGGCTACTACAAATTTTATGTCTGTTTTTGCGATGTGGACTTGCTCGAAACGGGCTCTAATAACTCGGAGAAATTCCTGGCCGACAAAACCAAAACGAGGGCTGTCAAAGATGGCTTCCTGGACGCCCGCAATGAAACGAAACCGCAGGTCCTTGCAGACCTCGCCAATTTCACGCAGAAAATTAAGGTCAAGTATAAGTTCCTGGTCCTTGCGCGTACGTAGGTAGTCGAGCAATTCGTCCAGCACAAGGAGCAAACCCTGGTCAGGATACACCTCGTGGAAGGCGGTCATCATCTCTTCGAAGGCACGTTTGTTGTTAGGCACTTTGTCCGCCGACGGGAAGGAATAAGACACACCCATGTCGGCCATGTGTTCCTCGATCTCAGCCACGATGATGTCGCGCAAGGACATGGTCGTCGCGCCGATCTCAGCTCGGACCACCTTGAAGCGGCCACTGATCTTGCCCATTGCAGTTGCCACCCGCATGTTGTTCAGGCAGGTCAATAGATCGCCGTTCTCAGCCAGGGCTGAGATCGCGGACAAGAGATGCGATTTGCCGGTGCCATAGTTGCCGACGACCAGCAGCCCTTTGTTATCCATTGGCTGCTCGAACTGAAGCTGAGGAACGACAAGGTTGACCAGCTTCTCGGCCATCTCATCGGAGATGACGTAGGTCTGGACAAGTTGGCGGGCAGCAGTAGCCTCATCGGCATCCCTCAACTGGACCACTGACTCGATAGGCTCGAACTGGATCAAATCTCCATATTTCATAGCATCAGCACCTACGCTTTTTGTTATTCGTCTTCATGCAACGGCCTCTTTGCTCACTAATAAGAAATCAAGTAAAGGGTATCTTTTGTATTCAGCATGGTCCGGTGTCGCGTATATCACGTGATTGCTTTCGATTGAGCCATTCCAGGCCGCGACCACCGTCTTGTTCCGCGAAATCCCCTGCAGAAGCCGCAGCGGGTCTAGCATGAGCGATACATCAAACAGGATTTCTATATTGTCCACCAAGATCACATCATCCGCAGATGTACCCACAATTTCTGTGAGGAGTCGCGGCAACTGCAAAGCCCTCTGACGCTCGGTGAGGTCGAGCATCCGCCGAGACAGCTCGAGATTGACGTTGAACAGGGGGGCGGATGTGCGCTCGTGAACAACCTGGAGCGCAGCGGTCTTACCAGAACCGGCTTTGCCTACCAGAAGGACAAGGCGATAGTACAGCTCAGCTGCTTGGCGAACTCGGATTATTATTTCGTCGGCGAGAGGCTCGAGCATAGAGTTCTACTCCTAGATTCGGCTCGTTCGGGCTGCGTTTTTTCAAGCCAATGACTCTATATGGATTTCAAGTCCTAGCTGATCTATGTATGGTACTCCGCATTCCCAAACAAGCTGCAAAGCGTGAATATCTTATCACAGATAGCAGCTAAATCTTTGGTGGTCAAGACTTCCTTTGCGTTCATATCAATCATACGCACCACTTTATTTTCAAGTAGAATCAGACTCAGAATATTCCCATATCAAGCATAATTTAAATTTATTGTTAGGTCTGATCCAGCGCTCTTGGAGATTATGTCCCCACGCAACTCACTCCTGCAAGGGAAAGCACGCATGCTGAAAAAGAGGCAAGTTCGTATATATTAAGATGAACATAAGCTAGGCC
>LVBC01000219.1 GCA_001604265.1 Spirochaetales bacterium Spiro_01 | reverse complement strand
AAAGGTAATTAATACCCACTGTATGTCCAAGCTGTTTCTGCTTTCAGTTGCCATGCAGGCGTGCATCGCTTCCTTCGCCCCATACGCACAGATAATAATGCGCAACAAGGGGCTTTCATACTCTGTTGTAGGAGTCATTCTTGCGCTTGGAGAGATCGCTGCGATAGTTTTCCCTCTTGTCGCTTCCTCCTTTGCAGACATGACAGGTCATACGAAGCGATATCTGCAGGTGATAGCCTCTCTTGTCTTCCTGCTCGCATTTCCCTTCGTTCTCGGTAGTGGAGAGATCATCACTGCGATAGCCTATATCCTCTTTGCAGGACTTTTCTGGGTACTGAATCCTCTTGTAGATGGCTTTATAAACAGCCAGACAAGTGGAGATGCTTCGGCCTACAGCAATATAAGGGCTGCAGGAACGATGACCTATGTAGTGACACTAATTGGATTTGCGCTTATCAGGTTCCCACAGGAGAGCGACAACCGCTCGATCATAGTGGTCATACTGCTTTCACTGGCAGTGTTCGTCCTGATTTCACAGCTCCAGGTCCTGGACCTGAGAGACAGTAGAGAGGAGACAGAAAAGGAAAGGACAAGGCTTTTCGATCCAGGGTGGTTCTCCTTCCCTGTATATCTTTTCCTCTTCATCGTTGCCCTTACCAGAGTCGCTCAGGGTGCGATCGAAAAGCTGCTAGGATCCTACATGACAGAGGTCCTGAGGCTAGGCAGCAACTTCACCTTCTTTCTGGCAATCGGAGCCTTCTGCGAGTTCTTTTCCATGATAATCTCGGCAAAGCTCATAAGAAGGAATATTGTCTCGGCCTGGACTCTCCTGACAATCTCCTGCCTTGCCCACGTTGCAAGACTGCTTCTGTATGTCTTTACAGATGGTGCAGTCGGCTTTGCAGTTGCACAGTCAATGCACGCCTTCACCTTCGGCACACTTCATGTCGCGGTCATGGTCTTCATAGGAAAGAATGTAAGAAAGGAGCACTACAAGCTTGCTGTGAGCCTCTACTGGGCCTGTGCTGTCAACCTTCCCCAGATGCTTGCAGCCTTTGCTGGAGGCTATATCATCGAGTACTTCGGCTACAAGACTCTCTTTCTCACATACTCGTTCTTCCCGCTTCTGGCCTTCATCCTCTGTTTTGCAACAAAGAAAACTCTTACGTGCAAAAGCTGAGCTTAATCGTTTACATCATCTGCTGACTACTCAAATAGAAACGACAATCTGTTGTATAATCCATTTCGTATGGAGGAAGCTATGTCAGTATTCATTGGCGATGGAAAGTTCGATAACAGCGAAGCTTTCAGCAAGGCACTTGTTCCAGGTGCAAGTATCACACTGACCGAAGGTGTCTACCTTACAGGTCCTATCACACTGCCATCTGATGTCACCTTGACTATCGAGAAGGGCGCAACACTGAAGTTCATCCCGGAGTTCGACAGGTATGAGCCGGTCTACTCCCGCTGGGAGGGTGTAAAGTGCTACTGCATGCACCCATGTATCTTCATCCCGGATGCAAGGAATGTCACAGTCAGGGGAGAGGGAACGATCGATGGTTCCGGTCAGGCCTTCTGGGATTACATCGAGAACGGGGACAAGAGACATACACGTGTTGCTCCAACTCTTCCTATCGAAAAGAAGCTGGCCGCACTGAATCCTGGCTACCTCGACCAGCCTGGTGGCGGCGGTGGAAGATACTGCCAGTTCCTCAGACCACCACTATTCCAGCCTCTTAGAAGCGACAATGTCACTCTCGAGGGTGTGCATATCATCGACAGCCCCTTCTGGACAATCCATCCGGTCTTCTCGAACAATCTTACCTTCAAGGGCGTAAGCATCAAGAATCCGTACCTTGCTCCCAATACAGACGGCTTCGATATCGACTCCTGTACCAACGTAAGGATCATCGACTGCAATGTCGATGTAGGTGACGATGGTATCTGTCTCAAGTCAGGTTCCGGCTCCGATGGTATTGCAGACAAGGCACCAACAGCCCATGTTCACGTCGAGGGCTGTACAGTCCATGGTGCACATGGTGGAATCGTTCTCGGTTCCGAGACTGCCAGTGGCATCCACGATGTAGTTGCAAGGAACTGCCACTTCCTGGGAACGGACAGAGGCATAAGAATCAAGTCAAGAAGAGGCAGAGGAGGCACTCTCGAGAACCTTGAATTCGAGAATCTCTATATGGACAGGAACTTCTGCCCATTCACCTGCTATCTCTGGTACAGAGGCGGTGCTCCGGATCCGACCCTTCCTCTCTATGAGCAGAAGGCTCATCCTGTAACACCTGAGACTCCTCACATCAGGAACCTCAAGATCAGGAACTGCACAGGTACAAATGCAACTGCCTCTGCAATGCTGATCGCAGGTCTTCCGGAATCTCCTATCGAGAATGTCGAGATCGAGAACTGCACCTTTGCAGTCGATCCGAATACTACAGTCGATGTCAACGAGGCAGATATGTATCTGGGACTCGGAACTCCTGAGAGCAGGGGTGCAAGACTGAAGTGGGTCAAGGGTCTGAAGCTCGACAATGTCACGATCTCAGGTGTCGAAGGAAAACAGATCATACTCGAAGAGGGGTGTGAAGATATCCGCTGAACATAGAAGAAGTGATGTTCGCTCATTGGACCCTTGGTCGTTCGAAGGCCAGGGGTTCAATTCATTTTTCTTTATTCAAGAAACGGTGACTTCTGATTCACCAGGACACAATGTGTCGATGAGGCACACTCTCATGGGGATGATGGGAGTGGCCCAGGAGAACATACATCTGCATGGAAGGATCGAGCTCGATGAGACATTCATCAGGACAGGCCATAAATCGTTGACTGCAGAAGAGCTGGGAGATAATATTCATCAGGACAGGCCATAAATCGTTGACTGCAGAAGAGCTGGGAGATAATATTGCATCCTTTCCCTGCAGGACAAGGAGAGGACTTTCCTGGCAGCAGGTATGCATATCCTGTGGAGTCGACAGCCTTTTCATGCCAAAGGGCATGGAATGGAGGCCAGCATCATGAGAAGAAAATCACCAATTCCTAAATAAGCAAATTCTTTTTCTGCATCGATAGCCGATTTGAAGACTACTCGTCGATATCCTCTTCGTACTCTTCGAGCTTCTGTATCGTAAATGGTATAGTGTCTTCTGGCAGTACCTTGTCCTTGAAGTAGAACTTGGCCTCCAGAATCTCCATGTTCTGGATCTGCTTCTCCTGAAGCTTGGGTCTCTCCCTGAAGAGGAGGACTACAGCCTCCCAGATGAAGACCCATGCGACTATATCGATGAACTCAAGGCCGACATTGATGCTCCTTACTGCAGGGATGAACCACCAGAGCAGGAACTTGAAGACCAGGATGAGAGAGCCGACAAAGAGCATCCAGAGAACACTTCTCAGGTTCTCCCTGATCTGGTCCTGCGTGTCGATGAACTCCTCCTGGTAGTAGTTCTTGATC
>LVBC01000218.1 GCA_001604265.1 Spirochaetales bacterium Spiro_01 | reverse complement strand
CAGTCAATACGATTGCATCTGGATCGGAAAGGAGGAGCTGCTGTGTGTTCGCAGCACCTGCAAGGTAGGAGACACTTGCTGGTGTGATGCCATTCTCCTTGAGAACGAAGAGTGCGATCGAGGAGTTGATCGTGTTCTCGCCGAAGAGTGTTATTGCTGCGCCGTTGATATCCTCAAGCTTGAAGTTCTCCTTCTGGGATGCGAAGAAGAGGTTGCCCCAGGATACTACAGCAGCAAGCTTATAGCTGGACTTTCCCATCTTGTAGAGCTTTGCGCCGGCATTGAGCGGTGCAATGATGAAGTCAGCAGTTCTATTTGCGAACTCAGCTGTGATCGTCTCGGCAGCAAGCAGTGTGTAATTATCTGGAGAATCGACAGCAAGCGAGCAGAGTGCGAGTGCAGGTGCGCCATTTGGAGATGCGATCTTCAGATCCTCGACTCTCTTGGCATCCTGATTCTGCATGGTCTGTGCCTCTACGATTCCCTGTGCAAAGAGAGAGAGAGCGAAAAAGCAGATGAACAGTGTAAAGAGTATTTTCTTCATAATTCTTGTGACTCCTGGGCCGTGGCATTTTCCTGATTCCACGGCCAACTGACGACCATATTAAATTAAGGTATGCATTGTTTCAAGTTTGGCACTGCAAATTGTCACTGCACACGATGAAACAGGGACACACTATCTCGATTCGTAGTAGAAGTCCTCTTCAGGAAGCGCACCACCGAACTGCTTCATGTCTATTTCAGCTGTTCTCTCGATCTGCAGCCTTGCATCCTTTGCATTCATATAATATATGGTGCAGTTCGGAAGTGCACTCCTTGCAATCTTCTCGTTCGGAAGAATCTCCAGCTTGGCTGCGGCCTTTGCGACCAGATCGATATCGTTTCTGCACAGAAAGCAGGAGGATGCTACCTTTTCAAGATATGCATCGACTGTTCTCGCTCTCTTTGCTGCAAGCTCTGCCTTCACGAAGAGACCTGCCTGTGCAAAGCCCTCGTTTCCTGTTGCGTTCTTGTAGAGTTCGTTGACAGAGTAGCCCTTGATATCCGGCTTCCTGTTCCTGGCTGCTGTGAGTGCAGGCTCTGCTGTAAGGACGATGGCCTCAGGATCCGAAAGCATCAGCTGCTGTGTGTTCGCAGCACCTGCAAGGTACGATACGTTCTTTGGAACGATACCATTCTCCCTGAGAACGAAGAGAGCGATCGAGGAGTTGATCGTATTCTCTCCGAAGAGCGTGATCGAAGCGTCATTGATATCCTCCAAACTGAAATTCTTCCTCTGGGATGCTAAGAAGAGGTTTCCCCAGGCTACTACGGCAGCAAGCTTGTAGGTCGACTTTCCCATCTTGTAGAGCTTTGCTCCGGCATTGAGTGGTGCGATTATGAAGTCGGCTGTCGCATTTGCGAACTCGGCCGTAATCGTCTCCGCATTCAGATATCTGTACTGCTCGGGATTCTCGACAGCCAGGGAGGCAAGTGCAAGTCCTGGGGCACCACTTGGAGATGCTATGCTGAGCGACTTCAGATCGAAAGACCTGCTATTGCAGAGCCTATTACAGGACTGTCCTCGATGTTCACGATCTCGAAATAGCGCTCCTTTTTCACCTCAAGGTACTGGTGGAGGTATTCGAGAGTGTACTGTCTCAGGTACTTCGTCCTATAGAAGGTGGTACCATCTGCATTGATGACTACCGGGTGTCTTGGATCCTTTCCCCTTCCGCTCTTCAGCACTGCAGCAGAGATGTTAATTGCGGTGAACTTTGCAGCCCTTTCCACTATTGTCCTGAGAAGTACGTAGAGGTTCTTTGCATCATTCCTGCTTCCTTCTGCACAGATGGAGAGTACATTCTCATCATCGAGAGGGTTCTCGAGATAGGAACTCAGTTCGATGGTCGAAAGGCTTTCGAGTTTTCCGAATCTGGCTGCGAAGCCTCTTGTGAAGACTCTCTCTTCCACTGCCTTCGAGATCACAAGATGGGCAAAGGGTCCGAGGTATGCACCGGATACGAGCTTTTCGAAGTGGTGAATCTCCGGCTTCTTGGTCGACTCTATGAAGGCCCTGTCTATAGCTGAGAGCGGAATATCGTATGCGCCGGACTCTGTGTTTATTATCTGGCTGCCATCTCCTCCGACCTCTCTTATATTCGCATTCTTCTCACTGTAGGCCGTATTCGTACCGGTTCCGAGGATGAAGCCGATGTAGCCATCTGCACCCTTCCTGGAGCCGACAGCAGCAAGCAGCGTTGCAACAGTATCGTTCAGTACTGTGACCTTCTTTTTCGATATGTCGTGTCCTCTGCCTGCAAGCTCTGCAAGGAGATTCTCTCCAAGCTTCATTCCGATGACCTCGGAGGCCTTTATCTCCTTCGAGAAGTCGACAACTATGCCATCGTGATCCCTTGTGATCCTTGCAGAGTAGCTGAAGCAGAATGCGATCCTGTCGCTTTTGTCGACAAGACGCTCGATGTTGTCTGCGATTATCGAGAAGAACTCCTTTGCAGAGACCTCTCGCTCGAATCCGGGCATCCTGGACTTCCTGAAGTCCGAAATGACCACTCTTTGCTCATCGTCGAAGGTCACGAGACAGGTCCTGAAGTTGGTGCCACCTGCATCTATGACGATGACGCTCCTTCCGCTCTCGATTGCAACATCCTCGCTCTGGTAGGTCGGAATCATATCAAGAGAGCTCTTCTCTCCTGAAAGACCCCTCTTCATCTCTGAAATGAAGCCGCGTGTCAGCCGCTCCTCATCGACAAGGCCAGGAAGCAGAGAATACCTGGTCATAAAATCCTGAAGTTTCATAATATCCTCATAGTTTGAAGACCATCGGCTTTATCCTTATGGTCCTTCCGTTGTATGTCATGCTGTCGGTGATCAGAGTGATCGTTCTGGTCGCTCTGTCACCCTGTCCTGTCAGCGTTCCCTCGAAGACAGCAGGCTCGGTGGATCTGTCGGTCACGAGCATCGAAATATCCATCCTGAAACGTATCCTGCTTATGTTGCCTGCAAATGCAATATCGAGAATCTCCCTGAAGCCGATCTCGCTGTCGAACCTGACGGAAAGGACTCCATCGAGGATCGCATCCTTCTCATTGTATCCTTCGAGCATTCCAAGGACCATCCGGTTTAAAGGGGAGAGCGAGATTCTCGTGTCGTTCAGAAGGGTCAGGAACCAGGGTGCATCCTTCTTCTCGAACACCCGCCTGTAGGATGATATATCCGACCTGTTGAAGGAGATGAGGTACTCGCTTCCTCCAGATTTCCTGCTCTCCACATTGACGCCGGGCAGCTCGGGCGGAGAGGCCGAGATCTGGCAGGCTACAGCCGTGAAGGAACCGTGATAGAGAGCTTTCAGACAGTACAGAAGCTTGTCATCCACATTCGGCTCTGCAAAAAGTGCAAGCGGAAGAAGAAGAAACAAAAAAATCAGTCTGACCCTTTTCTGTATCAACTGCATCCCCCTGTTTCCTAGAAAAGAAGTTTACTATATATTG
>LVBC01000217.1 GCA_001604265.1 Spirochaetales bacterium Spiro_01 | reverse complement strand
GTATCATATATATTACCTGTATTACAGGTATGATAATCCACCTGTTTTCCCTCGCTGTCAAGAAGAATTTCATGAATTTTCCAGATACATGACAACGGGACCCTTAAATGTCCCTATAGGCTGCTCGAAAAGCCATTTCCTCAGATTGAATTTGACCACTATCTGCGCATCAAATATAATCTTCTACCATGAACAGGCTATTTCGGTTTCTATTCAGGAAGGTTCGTGGCGTAAGGGTATATGCCCTTGTTGGCCGCTCCGGAACCGGAAAAAGCCACCACAGCAAGCTTGTTGCAAAGAAATTCAAGATCAATCTGATAATCGATGATGGCCTATTGATAAAGGGAGATAGACTCATTGCCGGCAAGAGTGCCAAGGAGGACCCGAACTTCCTGGCCGCAGTGAGGACCGCTGTCTTCGACGAGGAGGACCACCGCAGAGAAGTAGTGGATGTCCTGAACCGTGAGAAGTACAAGAGAATCATGATAATAGGAACCTCGGAGAAGATGGTCAACAAGATCGCACTGCGCCTGGGACTTCCGGAAATATCCAGATACATACATATTGAGGAGGTGGCTTCCCAGGAGGAGATAGACACTGCAATGCGAGTCAGATACACAGAGGGCAAGCACGTCATTCCGGTCCCCCCTATCGAGATAACCCGAAACTATCCGCAGATCGTCTACGACAGCATGAAGGTCTTCTTCAGGACAGGAAGGATAATCCGCCACCGCCAGAGCTTCGAGAAGACAATCGTAAGGCCTGAGTTCTCGCGCCCTGACAAGGAGAATGTATCCGAAGTCACGCTGATGCAGATGGTCAAGCACTGCATCGACGAGTATGACAAGGTCATAAAGGTAAAGAAGGTAAAGAGCAAGGAAGAAAAGGGAGAGTACTCGATCTACGTCACCCTTCAGGTCCCGGTAAGACACTATATTGGACAGACGATGAGCGAGCTGCAGGATTACATAGCAGAGTGCATCGAGAAGTATGGTGGTCTCCTCGTCTCCAAGGTATCCATAGAAATCGAAGAGTGGGGATAGAAAGAATCAGACCTCGGCAGCCTCTGCCGATAGAATCTGCTTGTCTATCTCCTCGGCAGGAGTATCGGCCACATTGGCTGCAATTGAAGGTTTCTTTCTCTTTCTATGGGCATTCTTTGCACTCTTGTTCCTTGCAGGTGCACTCTTTGCCTTCTTGAGGTCCTTCTTTCTTCTGTGCCTTGTCCTGAGTCCCAGATTCTCGAGTATCAGCTCCACTGCCCTTTCTATCTCATAGTTAGGAGGAGTCATTGGAGCAAGAATCACCTTGATCTGTCTGAATACTTCCTTGTAGTTGTCCTCCCCCTCATAGCCAGGTCCCTGGAGGGTTATTACTGGGCGGACAAGGTAGTAGATCATCTCGGCCTGTGAGACCTCCTTGTTCTCCTTCTTCGCCTCCTGGACCTTCAGGTCGAGCTCTCTTAATGACTCTCTCTCCTTCTTGAAGTCTATGTATACCTCGAGACAAGGAAGTATATGACCAAGCATCTTTCTCTTCCTCAGTTCGTGGAAGATCATGTCCGAGCAGCCGGTATTGAGTATCTTGAAGACCTCGTCGGTCATTCTGGAAGTAGACACACCTTCGAGATTTGAAGCATTCCTTCTAAGTGCCCAGGAAACATTCAGCTTGAATCTGAAACCGGTCGTGCACTTGTACTTGACAGCACGGACCATCCTCACCGGGTCCTCCTTGAAGGAGTACGAGAGTGGAATAAGGCTTCGGATGACACCCTTCCTGATATCCTCGATTCCACCGCAGAAATCGAGAAGGTGCTGGTCTACAGGATTGTAGTAGAGAGCGTTGATCGAGAAGTCCCTTCTCCTCGAATCCTGCTCGATGGTTCCGAAGATATTGTTGTTGCCATCCTCGAAGTCCTCCTCGTCACTGCGGAAGGTCGTAACCTCGAGTATCTTGTTGTTCCCAAAGAAGAGATGGACGATGCGGAATCTTCTTCCGATTATCCTGGAATTCCAGAATAGACGCTGTATCTGACGGGGAGATGCACTGGTAGCGATATCGAAGTCCTTGGGACTTCTTCCAAGAAGCATATCGCGGACAGCACCGCCAACAATGTATGCCTTTTCGCCAGCTCCCTGTATTCTCCTGATGGCCCAAAGGGCATCCTTGTCGATCTGGGAGTTGTGTATATTGTGTTCCTTGGCTGTGTAGACCTTTGCTACAGGCTGGTTGTTACCTTTCTCATCCGTCTTGTATCTGATAAACATGTTTCGTCCACAGAAGAATATACATAAAAGACACTTCCCTTTTCAACTAACTATCGGACATTATAACCATACAATTAGAATGTGAATCACATTCTATTTGCGAAATCATCAAATAGTTCTTCTATTAGAAGTAGAAGAGGAGTAGATCG
>LVBC01000216.1 GCA_001604265.1 Spirochaetales bacterium Spiro_01 | reverse complement strand
ACAGTAATCAGACCATTTGCCATACTTTTTCCTCCCTTAAATTGTGGGTCTGTCGACCAATACACTAGAAATTATACAATATGGCCCTTTCCATCTCATAGAAAAATTTGATGAACTTTTTTTCTTGCATAGCAAAATAAATAACTTTTGAATCGTTTTCATGAGTTTTTGCACAATCAAGGAACGCAAAAATGAGGTATATGGAAAAAGTAAACGATTGATTCTTGTCTATTGCGAAATTCTGATAGTGTATTGGCGATCGTTCACAGAGTAATTGTACCTGCCATAGAAGCCTCTTTCTCCCCTATCCCTGTTGTATTCATCGATCCAGGACTGATATCTGGAGAGGAAGAACTCGAGTGCCCTCCTGCTCTCGAATGCAAGCTCGACTGCAACACCCTTTCTATTGAGTATATTGAGTTCGTTGAGGAATATTTTCCTCATCTCCTTCTCATTTGAAGGAACGATGAGGCCCGTCAGATAGAAGTAGTAGACGAACTCATCTGTCACCTCGAAGGCAGCAGGACTCTTGAGGATGTGATCCCTGTCAAGTCTCTTCTGGTCCAGGTTGAAGTAGGCTCTGGAGATGTACCCATCCTGGTCATCTGTCGTCACATCGACATAGGTCCAGACCCCATTCACCTTCACTATGTTCCAGGCATGATCCTGCCAGATGCCATCATCATCGAGCAGTGTGCCGGTGACGATACCGCACCTGAGACCGGAAAGACGCGCTACAAGACAGAAGGCCTTCGAGTATCCATCGCAGACTGCACTCCCATTCACAAGTGCACCTACAAGAGTGTGGGACTGTGGAGTGCTGTCTATCCGGTATGTGATCGCAGAGGCTACGCCATCATGGATTCTCAGCTCCTTGGCAAAATCCTTTCTGCCCTTCACCTTCAGCTCCTCTGCCTTCGAGAGTATCCTTCTCTGAAGGTCCTTTCTCTCCCTTCCTGTATAGTTGTATGAGAGCTGGATAGAGTCGATGCGGCTCTTTCCCCTTGTATATGTGAGCGTATATCTATTGGCCACATGGAAGAGTTCCGGAGAGTCATCAAGGACCAAAGTGAATATCGTCTCGACCTCCTTGTCCGTATAGTCCTCCTCGAATCTGAGCTCCTCCTTCTCGCTGTCCACTGCATCATACAGTAGCCTGTACAGGGCCTGTCTATGCTCATTAAGCTCGGGATAATAGTATCTGAGGCCATCATCGTAGATATCGTTAAAGGCCGCAAACAGACTGGATGCAAGAAGGGAAAGAAGAAGGACAGCAGAAATTCTCTTCATCCGAGATACTCCTTCAGAGCGGGAACAACCAGGTGGTCCGCTCCAAGCCAGTCGACGCTTTCAAGCTCGTCCGAGGAGACCCATCTTGAGGAAAGGTGCTCCTTCAGGACGAAGTCGTCCCTCTTCAGTGTGCAGTGATAGCAATAGAGAGAGATGTGGAAGGTGGGATAGTCGTACTCTATCTTCCTGAAGAGGCTGTCGATCGAGACGGCCATGTCGAGCTCCTCGACAAGCTCCCGCTCAAGTGCTTCCGTTCCACTCTCGCCCTCTTCTATCTTCCCTCCAGGGAATTCCCACTTCCCCTTCTGTTCTCCATATCCACGCTGGCAGACAAGTATCTTCCTGTCCCTTTCTATTATTGCAGCTGCAACAGCAATGCTCTTCATGGGCTCAATCATAGCATGAAACCAGATATGACTAAATATTCCTGAGCAACGACCTGACAATTGATTCAGCACTTTGAAAAAGGAGATCCGCCATGAGAACAAAGTTCATCATCACAGTTCTATTCGTGATAATCGCACTATCCTCCTGCGAATTCGAATCGGATGTGGATACCTCGGGAATACTGCCGCGGGAGCCCTCGGCACTTACGAACGAGGACCAGTACAGGGCACTGCTTGACAGGGCTGTCGGCAGCACCTACCAAACGCAGGGATTGAAGGCATTCACGATAGACTACATCGAAGAGGAGAGCTTCACAGTCAACAAGAGCGAGGGTGTGTATTATCTCTACGGAGGAACGACGAAGTCGACCTACACAATCCTCTTCGACACCTTTGGCTATCCCACAGTCTCGAATACAGGAGAGAGAAACGTGACGCTGACAGTCAGCAGTGACGCATCCTCTCTTCTGCTCGAGTCGGAAGGCTCCACATACACCTATGGGAGGAGCTGATGGCCAGAAAGAGTACAGACACCGAAAGCGAAGAGACGGACAGAATGGACGAAAGATTCAGAAAGCCCTTCTTCCTTGTCACCTTCACAGTAGTAGCCCTGCTACTTGTCATGGTATTCGCATACCTTCTATCCAATTCGGTCCCACAGCCTCCGGAGAGTGCAGACGAGGACCAGCTTGTCTGGCTTTCAGAGCTGTCGAACTCTACCTGGACGATAGACAGCAGCACGAAGAAGGAGGAGCTGATGGAGCTCTCGTTCCATACAGTCACCTCCCTGAGCTTTTCCCAGCTCGATCGGGAGAAGAGTGAGATCAGGTGCTTTCTCGATACACCGGAGATGGTGATATCGGCAAAGGTCGTAAAGGGAGACTCCTCCCTCCTGCTCCTTGTGGATGGCTTCGAACTGGAGCTCTGGTACACAGAGAATGGGGATGGAGAGTTCAGGACACTCACGCTTAAGGGAAGAGACTCCTGGCTCTTCTTCACACTGGACAAGTAGAGCGACAATCGACCCATATATGCTGGAGAAATCCACCTATATGGGTCTTTTCAGGTGCTTTAAGATTTAACATTCCTATCTCCTTGTAGTATCATCCTCTCATGGAATTCAACGCATACAGATACTCTTATCCTTCAAGGAGGAATGTAGTCTTTGCCTCCCGTGGCATGGCCTGTTCCTCATCCCCTGTTGCCTCGAATGTGGGCATCGAGATAATGAAGAGAGGTGGCAATGCCATCGATGCCGCAATTGCAATGGCAGGTGTCTATCCACTTGTCGAACCTACAAGCAATGGCCTCGGTTCCGACTGCTTTGTCCTCGTATGGACCAACGGAAAGCTGTATGGACTCGATGGCTCAGGATACTCTCCAAAGGCAATGAATGCCGATGTTATACACTCCAGGGGATATCAGAGTGTTCCTTTCGATGGCTGGCTTCCTGTGATGGTCCCAGGAGCTGTCGCCTCCTGGGCAGAACTCAGAAGAAGGTTCGGAACTCTTCCTCTTGAGGAGCTTCTTTCTCCTGCCATCAAGTACGCAGAAGATGGTTATCCAGTCCCAGTGACTGCATCCCAGCTCTGGCAGAAGGATGTCGAAAGATTCAGGAAGGCCTTCGAGAAGGAGCCTGAGGTATTCAGACCCTTCTTCGACTACTTCACAAAGAATGGAAGGGCCTACTCTGCTGGAGAGCTTTTCCGCATTCCGGACATGGCGAGGACCCTTGAGGAGCTTGCAGCAACAGACTGCGAAAGCTTCTACAGGGGCGAGATTGCCAGAAGAATCGTCGAATTCAGTGAAAGGACAGGTGGTTATCTCACTTTCGAGGACCTGTCTCAATACCACCCGAAGTGGGTCGAGCCGATCACGATAAACTACAGAGGCTACGATGTCTATGAGATGCCGCCAAACGGCCATGGAATCACAGCACTGATGGCGCTGAAGATACTCTCCGGCATGGATATCGGAAGAAACAGGGAGTGTGCAGATGTCTATCATAGGACGATAGAGGCACTGAAGCTTGCATTCGTCGATGCGAAGAAGTTCGTTGCAGACCCACGCTTCATGAAGACAAAGGTCGAGGACATGCTGAGCGAGAGATATGCAGCGACAAGACGCGCACTCATAACAGACACGGCTTTGATGCCGGAGGCAGGAGACCCTTCCTGCGGCGGAACAGTCTACTTCTGCACTGCCGACAACAGAGGCAACATGGTCTCATTCATCCAGAGCAACTACAGAGGCTTTGGCTCCGGTGTTGTTGTACCAGGAACCGGAATATCGCTGCAGGACAGAGGTGCCAACTTCTCCATGGATCCGGGGAGCGACAACTATATTAGCGGTGCAAAGAAGTCCTACCATACGATAATACCGGGCTTTATCTGCAAGGATGGAAAGCCTATCGGCCCATTCGGTGTGATGGGAGGCTTCATGCAGCCTCAGGGCCATGTACAGGTCGTCACAAACATAGTAGACTTCGGCATGAATCCTCAGGAGGCGCTGGATGCCCCTCGCTGGCAGTGGACCGGAGAGAAGAAGATACAGCTCGAGAGGGAGGTACCTGAGCACATAGCCAAGGAGCTTCAGCTTCGCGGCCATCAGATAGAGATCACGAATACTAATATAGGCATGGGTCGTGGGGAGATCATCTTCCGCATGGACAATGGAGTCCTTGCTGGAGGAACAGAGCCACGCACCGATGGAACAATAGCAATCTGGTAGGTAGAACATGAATATTTACGTCGATCTATTCTGCACCTTCGCAAAGATGGGTGTAATGACCTTTGGAGGAGGCTATGCAATGCTGCCTATCCTCCAGAGAGAGGTTGTAGAGAACAAGAAGTGGGCCACTGAAGAGGAGCTGGCCGACTACTATGCAATTGGACAGTGCACTCCCGGCATCATCGCAGTCAACACTGCGACCTTCATTGGGACCAAGTACAAGGGAGTTGTAGGCGGAGTTGTCGCAACACTCGGCCTCGTCTTTCCCTGCCTTGTGATAATCTCGGCAATAGCTGCCCTGATAACGAACTTTGCCGACAATGAAATCGTCCACCACGCCTTCGTCGGAATCAGGGCCTGTGTCTGTGTCCAGATTTTCAACTCCGTTCTCAAGCTTGGAAAGAAATCCGTCATCGACATTCCGACAGTGATCATCTTCCTTCTTGTGCTCATTCTGGCATTCTTCACGGACATCTCTCCTGTTGTCTTCGTCATCCTGGCAGCCCTTGCAGGTCTCGCCGTCAAGGCATTGGAGGCAAAGAGATCATGAACATTCTACTTCAGCTTTATCTGGAATTCTTCAAGACAGGTCTCTTCGCAATCGGTGGCGGTCTTGCGACCCTTCCCTTCCTTCAGGCACTCGGCGAGAAGACTCACTGGTTCACTATGGCACAGCTAGGTGACATGGTCGCAGTCTCAGAGTCCACTCCCGGCCCGATGGGAATCAACATGGCAACCTACGTCGGCTACTGTTCTGCCGGCATTCCGGGAGCCGTCATCGCAACACTTGGTCTCATTACTCCCTCGATCATCGTCATCATCCTTGTTGCAAAGGTCCTGGAACTCTTCAAGACGAACAGGCATGTACAGGATGCATTCTATGGCCTGAGACCTGCCTCGACTGCCCTGATCGCATCTGCTGGCCTTTCGATGCTTCTCATGAGCTACTTCAGGGACCTGCCTGGCTCGTACTTTGACAGAATCAATATTCCAGTAGTCATTCTCGGACTTGTGATGCTCTTTCTTACAAGGTGGTGCAAGTACACCAAGAAGCTGCATCCGATCATCTTCATAATCATTTCCGCAATTGCTGGAGTCGTCTTCTCTCTGTAGAGGATGTTATTGGACAGTTGAAACATCAGATGGCTGGGGCAACCCAGCCTTTTCTGTTATATAATCACCACAAAGGACAGCAGCAATATGGATGCAAATCTCGACAAAGTGATGAATGCCAGGATCAAGAGGACGATGAAGGCCCTCGAGAACAATGGCTACAAGGTCTGCTTCGCTGAGACAAAAGACGAAGCCCTGAAGCTTGT
>LVBC01000215.1 GCA_001604265.1 Spirochaetales bacterium Spiro_01 | reverse complement strand
ATCTTGTATGATAATACTTAGTTAGGAAAGATTACAAAATCAGTTGGACAAAAAATAACCGGAGACTGAAGCTCCGGTAGAATCAGGTTCAATGATCTTCAGCCAATGGTGGTTCCCACGTATGGCCTACCTTCCAGTATTGCCATCGTATTCTCGATATTCCTGCCATCTGCACAGATGACCTTCATATCTTCCTTCGATGCGATCCCGGAGGCGATAGGGTCGAATGGTGTATTCTTTCCAGGGATCCACTCTGTGCCTACCATCTTGATGAAATCAGGCCAGGAGATGGTATCAAGAGGTCTTGCGTCAGGATTCTTTCTAGGATCGTCAGTATATACCTTTGCGATATTCGAAAGGTTGACTATGAGTTTTCCTCCGAACTTCCTTGCAAGATAGACTGCATCTGTATCGGTCGAGAAGCCAGGCTTCCAGCCAGCTGCGACAAGAACCTGTCCATTGAATGGAATGTCGCGTGTAGGATCTGTTACAAGCTCATCATCGCAGAATTCGCTGAAGACTGCTCTGACAAGACTTCCATTGAGGTGTGTTGCCTTGATTCCCAGACTGTCCTGAAGATCAGCTGGAGCCTCGGGATTGACCTCTCTGAGAGCTCCCTGGTAGACCCTGGCCGGTGCTCCACCTCCGCAGACGAGGATGAGCTTTCTTTCCCTGTCCTCTTCAAGATACTTCCTGACTGCCCTGTAGAAGGAAGCAAGAAAGACCGAATCGACCTTGTCCGGCGCGATGATGGATCCGCCGAGAGATAGAACTGTGAGATTTTTCATACAGAGGATTCTAACAGAATGAGTGCAAAAGTGGAACAGTAATGAAGAGTCGTAGGTAGATAAAGGTAGATCACAATAAGGAGGATTCGTATGAATCAATTGAACAGCGTAGTAATCGAGGGAAATGTATGCCAGGAGCCGAAGGTCGTGGCAACATCCCAGTACAACAACGACAAGCTTGTGGTATTCAGCCTGGCAAATCACCGCTACTACAAGGGAAAGAGTGGAGAAAGAAAGGAGGATACAACCTTCATCGATGTGCAGTGCTGGGGATTCCTTGCCGAAAAGTGCCTGGACATCTCAAAGGGAACACTCAGCCGAGTATCAGGAAGGCTGAGGATGTTCTCCTATACGGACAGGAATACAGGAAAGAAGGTTCCTAAGATCGTTATCTCAGCTGAGCATATCGATTATCTGAAGAAGGTCAATGGTTCGGAGGAGGAGGTGACCCTAGATGCTGGAGCCGTAAATATGGTAGAGGAACCAATAGTAATATATACAGAAGAATAGAATACCGATTTCGGATTGTAATTTCTGTTTTAATAGTGATACGGCAGCGATGCCGTATCATTTGTTTTCCATCACTCCGGAACAACATACTCCTGAGAGATATTCGCTTCTCCGAAGGTCTGACCCCTGGTGACAGTCGTATAGAAGTCGTTTGCTGTATTGGAATCCCTGAGGCCCATCCTTCTTGAAATTGTCCTTGTGCTTGTTGAGTGCGAGGAGTCGACAGCCTGGCCGATCCATTCGAAGGAGTTGACTATCTCGTTTGCGGAGGCCTCGACTCTGCTGGTCCCGTAGCCTGAGTGGGCAGTCGACTTGAAATCCGAGTATATGATCGCATCGAGGATCTTTCCGTCTCCGGCCTTCATATCGTAGAGCACAAAGACTCCGTTCGTACCGGAAAGCCCTGTTGAGGAACCAGCTCTCAGAGTGTATGTTCTCTTCTGGGAGCTGTTGATGTAGGACTCCTCTCTGCAGTTCGTATTCCAGTAGAGAAGAATCATGTCTCCCTGCTTCATGTCCATAGAGGGAAGAACAAGGCCGAACTGCTCGTTTCCCTTTGTTCCGTCTGCAGCGTAGATTCCCTCTGTGTTTCCATCTGTAAGTGCTATGATCTCTATTCTGTCAGGCTGCGTGTCGCTTCCATTCGGACTTATCTCATTTATCATGAGCTTTGGAATTCTGCTGTTCTTGCCTGTAAGCGAGAGTATGAAGGATGAGATGTTCCCGCTTCTGTCCTCGACAGCGAGATAGAATTCTACTGCTTCAGCAAGGTCAAGCTTCTCGCTGAAGGTCACAAGTATCCTGGCAGAGGAGCGCATCTCGTATGAGAAGCTGCGTTCATTGCATATTGCACTTCTGACAGTGATATCCTCGGAGAAGATGAACTCATACTCCGTTTCGGAGAGTGCTCTTGAGGAGGAAAGTCTGGGCAGCTGCCTGTCACTATGAAGCATGCTGTTAACAGCATCTCTTATCGATGGCTCCTGACAGGAAAAAACGAGTATAGAGGATAGAACAAGAATCAAGTACTTCATATAATGACCTAGACTGGAAAGACGATTTCTGTTCCAGATAAACTAGGGACCTGGAGTGAAAAATGGCTAAGCTTTGGCAGAAGAACTATACACTTGACGACCTGATGCAGCACTTTACTGTGCGCACCGACTACATCCTCGACCAGGAGCTGGTCATTTCGGATGCACTTGCATCCTGTGCCCATGCACGTGGACTTGAGAGAATCGGAATCCTCACAGCAGAGGAGCTTTCCAAGCTCGAAAAGGGACTTTCCGAGATCGTCTCGCTCCGCCTTGAAAACAGTTTCGAGATAACAGAAGCAGACGAGGACTGCCACACAGCCATCGAGGGCTATCTTACCAGGACCTATGGCGAAGTAGGAAAGAAGATCCACACAGGAAGAAGCAGGAACGATCAGGTGCAGACTGCACTCAGGATATACATGAGAGAGGTGAGTGTCAGGATTGCAGATGAGACCATCAGCTTTGCAAGCGAGCTTCTGGACTTTGCAAAGAAGTACGAGGGTGTTCCGATGCCGGGAAGAACTCATATGCAGATTGCAATGCCATCCAGCGTGGGACTCTGGGCCGCATCCTTTGCAGAGGAGCTTATAGATGAGGCCAGGATCCTGCTCGATGTCAACCGCCTTCTCGACCAGTCTCCACTTGGCTCTGCTGCCAGCTACGGTGCTCCGATTCCTCTTGACAGGGAGTTCACTGCATCCCAGATGGGCTTCAAGAAGGTACAGAACAACGTTCTCTATGCAAACAACAGCAGAGGAAAGTTCGAGGCGATACTTCTCGATGCCTGCAACTATGTCGCTCTCACGATCAGCAAGCTGAGCCAGGACCTCATCCTCTTCACACTCCCTGAGTTCGGCTACTTCTCGCTTCCTGTCGAGCTGACTACCGGCTCCTCGATAATGCCGCAGAAGAAGAATCCGGATGGACTCGAGCTTGCAAGGAGCAGAAGTGCGCTTGTGGATGCCTGCGCACAGAGAGTCAAGAACACGATCAGAAGCCTTCCTTCCGGCTACAACAGGGACTTCCAGGATACCAAGGAGCCGATGCTCGAAGGTGTAAAGGATACCTGGTCTCTCGTCTCGATCATGGCAAGGATGGTCTCGGGCCTCGTCGTTCACGAGGACAGACTTGTGCAGGCCTGCGTGCCAGAGCTCTATGCGACCGACAAGGTCTTCGACAAGGTCCTGAAGGGTGGGAACTTCCGCGACAGCTACAAGAACGTAGGTCTCAATCTCGAGGATGTAGAGAGGGAAGATCCATATGAGGCACTGAAGAAGAGAACAAGCACCGGTACCTCCGGAAAGCTCAATCTCGATATGGACAGAGATGAATGCGATAATCTCAAGAAAGTCTGCGATGAGAAGATGACAAGCTATCAGAAGGCATACCTTGGTCTTCTCGGAAGAGAGAACCTCACTGCCATAAACTGGTAGATTCCTGCATCCTTCTATTGATGAATTCAATCTGAAATGATTCGTATCTGCTTCCAGGCCGACCTGAAAAGGCGGCCTATGCAGAGAAGATTACAGACTTTTGATA
>LVBC01000214.1 GCA_001604265.1 Spirochaetales bacterium Spiro_01 | reverse complement strand
TTTGAGAGCCGTCCCTACAAAGGATGGAACCCTTCCTATTGTGCATAACATAAACATCGGTCTCGAGCTCGAGCAGATTTTCTACAAGCTCAAGTTCCCAAAGGAATAAGTAAGAGAGGCTTACAATTTAATATATCTTGCCATTGAAAAGAGATATTGCTGGCAAAGAGCACTATGTGGTTCGAAGTACGACAGCTCTTTGCCAGGATAGTAAGCCGTCAATACTTTCCTGATCCACACATCTACGGGGAAGGCCTCCATCCTATGGAATCCAAATAGCAGGATACAGGAGGCTACCTTCTTTCCGATTCCGTTTATTGTCATCAGAAGCGCCTCGGCCTCATTGTAATCAAGAGCTGGAATGCGCTGAAGCAGCTCATGCTTCTCGATTGCATCCATTATGAATCTGTCCCTGAAGCCCACTCTCAGCTCCCTGAGCTCCGAGATGCTCGTGGCCGAAAGCTCTTCTGGGGTCGGGAAGCTGTAATATCCCTTCTCGACCTCGTGTCCATAGGCTTCGGAGAGGCGGTCGTACAGCAGCTTTATCCTCTTGATGTTGTTGTTCTGCGAGAGTATGAAGCTTATGGTGCTGATCCAGGGATCCTGTCTCAGGATCCTCAGCGTCGGGAACCTCTCTACCGCCTCCTTCAGAAGTGCATCCTTGGATGCAATCTCTCTTCGTGCAGTCTCGTAATCTGTATCTGCATCGTAATAGGTCCAGAGGAAGGGATCTGAGTAGAAGTCCTTTTCGGAGGAGACCCTGTAGACCCTCTCGTTCAATACAGCCTCGTAAGTACCATCATCCCTCTTTGTCCAGCTGAAGGACTGTCCTCCTGTGAGGATCTCCTCTAATGCATCCATATAAACACCCCTAGAAATCTATCTTCAGTTTTACTGCAAAATGGTCCGAATAGCCAGCACCCGAGGCTCTGTCATAGTCCAGAGGAAGCCCATAGCTCGAGGCTGTGGAATCGCCGAGAATATCGAATGAGATCGCTGTGCTGATATCTACAAGATATCCACTGACAAGTGCCCTGTCGTATATGTACCACTTGCCACTGTAATAGTAGCTTCCATCAGCTGCAAGTGGCATGTTCTGGTCATAGGCTGGATCGTAGAAGACCGTAGCAGAGGAGAGAGACGGATCTCCAGTAATCGGAACGGAGCCGGACTCTATTATCCTTCTTCCTGGCGCAGTTACAGCATCGCAGAGCATATCAGAGCAATCCAAGGCGGGTTCCGTATTGAAATCTCCTATGATGAGAAGAGGGACAGAGCCGTAGTAGCGCGCAAGGAAGTTGATGTGCTGGGCAAGTTCCTTTCTCTGCTTCCTGTTCTCTTCGTCATCTCCAAGATTGCTCTTTGCATGAAGAGAAACGATGGCAAATTGCATTCCTCTCTTTACAATCTCCAGGCACAGCAGAGGTCTCTGCTCTCCAACTCGGTGGATAGATACTGAAATTGGATTTATTTTTGAGATATATCCTACCGAAATCGGATTATCATCTTTGATTATTCCATAGAAAATAAAACCTCGGCTTCTCATTCCCCTATCCAGAAGTGCCCTCAGGACCTCCTCGCTCTCCACCTCCTGAAGGATTATCATGTCCGCCTGTGAGTAGATAGTGCTCTTGAAGAGCTTCTGGAAAGCAGCTAGGCGCCCCTCATAGAGCTCCTGCGTCCACCCTCCGCTCCTCTTGAATTCACTGTACTCCCTTCCATCTTCCAGAGCATCGAAGAGATTGTGCACATTGTATGATATGACCGTCAGCGAGCTGCCTTCGCCCTCTAGCTCCTCGGAGCAGGCAGAAAACAGCAGAAGAAGGATGGATAGAAAAATAGAGATGATCCTTTTCATATCATCTCTATCTACATATCAATATATATTAATGTCTCAGATATCCTTTCTGCTTGTCACGATCCTTGAGATAAGGCCATAGGAGAGGGCCTCATCTGCAAAGAGCCAATGGTCGCGCTCTGTATCCTTCCTGACCTCTTCAATGCTTTTTCCAGTTGCTTCGGCAATGATGCCATCCAGCTTGCCTCTGAGTCTTTCGAGGATCTGCGCGTGGATATCGACATCGATTGCAGTTCCTCTCATGCTTGAAAGCGGCTGGTGGATAAGATAGGTCGAATTCGAAAGTCCGACCCTTCTCTCTCTTGGAACTGCAAGCAGAACAAGAGAGGCGGCAGAAGCGATAAGGCCGATTCCGACCATGGTAACAGGAGAGGAGATGTATCTGACGACATCATAGATTGCAAAGCCTGCATCCACATCTCCGCCGGGGCTGTTTATGTACATTGTGATCGGATCGTTCGATTCACTGTCGAGAACGAGCAGATTCCTGATGACCATGTCTGCACTCTCCTTGGATATCTCGCCTGTGAGCATCACAGATCTTGTCTTCAGGAGCTTCTCGTTGAGAGCCGGATCTACTGGGACCTCTTTCTTCTTTTCTTCACTCATGGAAACAAGTATAATCAAAAAACATTACGTTGAAAAGCGAGACACCCCATATATGAAATGTGCAACAGTATCTGTGATCGGAAGACCTTCTGCCGGTAAATCCACCCTTGTGAATACCATCTGCGAGATGAAGGTCTCGATAACTGCAGCCACCCCGCAGACTACCAGAAATGCGATCAGGGGAATCTATACGGACCAGAGGGGCCAGCTCATTTTCACTGATACACCGGGCTACCACCTCTCGGACAAGACGATAAACAGAAGGATGCAGGAGATTACAGTAAAGGCACTCGAAGAGAGCGATGCCATCCTCTATCTTGTAGATGGAACAAGGGGTGTAAAGGCAGAGGAAGAGGCGATCGCAGAGCTGCTCAAGAAGGTAAAGTCACCGAAGGTATGTGTGATCAACAAGAAGGACATCCTTACAGAAGAGCAGATTGCAGATGCACGCTTCTTCCTTGAGCACAACCTTCCATCGTCCCCGATTCTCCTTGCAAGTGGAAAGGACGATGACGGTGTCGATGAGATACTGATCGAGCTCTTCAAGCTCGCTCCAGAGGGAGAGCTTCTCTATGGAGAGAACGAGTATACTGACCAGCCTCTGGAGTTCAGGATATCTGAGATCATAAGAGAAAAGACGATCAACCTCCTTTCGGACGAGCTACCTCATGTCATCTTCGTAGAGGTTGCAGATATCGAATACAGAGAAGAGACAGGCGAAGTATGGGTCAGGGCCTTCATAAATGTAGAGCGCGAAGGTCAGAAGGGCATCGTCGTCGGCAAGGGCGGAGAGAACATCAGGAAGATTCGCAAGCAGTCGTTTGCAGAGATAAAGAGGATATTCCCAGGAAGCCGACTTTCTCTCGATCTCAAGGTCAAGGCCAAGGACAAGTGGAGGAACAACCAGGTCATACTCGACAGAGTATTCAAGGACTTCTGATAGCGCAAGAATGAAATCTCATGCACAATATGCAACAAAAGTGGCCTTTAGAGACCACTTTTGTCGTCTTTGTAGAAATATTTGAGAATCAATATCTCTTGAGGATCGGAGCAACTTTCTCCTTGCCGCAGATACCGAGGAATCCTGCAAGCTTGGGTCCCTTCTCCTTGCCGATGAGG
>LVBC01000213.1 GCA_001604265.1 Spirochaetales bacterium Spiro_01 | reverse complement strand
ACCTTTTTAAGGTAGATACTTCTAATAGGGTCGAAGAACAGCAGCTTCAAGAGGCCGCAGCTGTCGTTGAGACAGCACGCGAGGCCTCTGTTGCTGTGCCTGAAGAAAAAGAAGAAAAGATAATACTCGAAGAGGAGAAGAAGGGCGAGCCACCGGTTGCTGCTGTCGCTGTTGCTGCAGAGACAAGGGAGGTATCGGAAGCTGCCTCGTCGGTCTCAGAGCAGGAGAGCGTGAAGGAAGAGGTCGTTCCTGTCGTCGTCGTGGAGGGAGAGTCCGGCGTCATCGAGAGCGCTGTGGCAGCTTCAGTCTCCCAGACTGTCTCTGAGACAATGACCGAGCCAGCTGAACCAGGAAGGGTCCCAGACCCACCACTTCTCTTCGATCCTATCATCGTCATGTCCGGTGGCGATTTCTATGCTCTTGCACCTGATACACCAGAGTACAATGACGACTTCTTTGCCGACTTCTTCGTTCAGGGTACCGACAAGATCGCACTCGACGATGGCAGCTACTACTTCGAGCTCTACATCATGGATGACAGAATGGGCCAGCTCGAGGTCCTCTTCCAGGGCAATGACAGACTTCTGAATACTGCCGAACTCAAATACTACCTTTCCGATATGCTCACCGACGAGGCGTATGAGAAATACTTCGGTTCGTGCCAGGAGTTCGAGCCGAGCGAATACTTCACTGAGAGGGGAGCAACGCTGCAGATGGATGAGGATAAGTTCGTCATCCACATGTATTTCGATGTCTCCGAGATTCCTGATAGGATCATTTCGCTTACCCAGACAGTCAGCAGCAGGAGCAGGTATACTCTCACAGGTGCGCAGACTCTTTCTCCTGCATTCTTCACCTGGGTCACCACATACAACTTCTACTCCTCATACAACTGGTATGATGATTCCGAATTCTTCAAGCCTGTAAGCTGGTATCTGTCCCTTTCCGCTTCTAACTACATGTCGTTCGGAAAGACATATCTCGACTTCTACTACAATGTCACATACAGGGACGACGAATTGAAGTTCAGCTGGTCCAGCTACCGCTTCTTCAGGGATTTCGTCAAGCAGTGCATCCGCGTCAGCTGGGGTAATGTCTACGGCTATGGCCTTTCGAACCAGGGCACCTCTCTCGGTATCCAGTTCGAGAAGAGCTACTCATACGGAGGACCGAATGTCAAGAGACCTACGAACCAGAGGACAGAGGTCATCGTAGTAGCTGAAGAGTCCGTGCTCAAGATCGAGAGCAACGGCAGGGTCATCTACGAGAGGACCGTTGCTCCAGGCAACTACAGGATCAAGGACTTCTCCTTCGATACAGGTATCAACGAGGTACTCATCACGGTCACACCTACAAGGCTCGATGGCCTTACAGAGGAGCAGAAGGAGGAGGGAAGCTACAAGATGTCCTTCTCCCTCGCATACGATTCGCAGCTGCTTGCTCCGGGCGAGACTCTCTATGGTGGTTCAGCTACCATGGGAAGGGTACAGGTCGACAAGGATGACCGTGACCAGATCACAGGTCTTGGTGTAAGAGTCTCCCCTGAATACTACTACGATTACCACTTCGACGATATCGCCATCAGCTGGTGGCAGGATGTAGGTATCACAGAGACCTTCACCCTCGGAATGGAGTTCAGCGCTGCCACAGCACCGAACCTCTCGGATACCAAGGACTATGCTGCCGAGACCAGTGTCAGCTTCCTCAATGCCAATCCTCTTGGTACCACCGAGCTCATTTTAGAAACGAGACTCAACGCAAGTGGCGACACTAGCACCTTCGGCTTCCAGTCCAGGCTCAACCACAGATTCATCATGCACAGCAGGGCAGTGAGCTCGCTGAGCTTCACGCTCACATATGCAAATCCGGATGCAAGCAGTCAGGGTGGAAACGAGTTCGGTGCCTCGGTCTCCTTCGGTGGCTCAATCGGCTTCCTCCGCTACTCGATGTCCTCCTCGATCTACAAGGATGATACTGTCGACGACCCAAGCTGGAGAATAAACGGATCCATCGGCTGCAGTCCGATGAAGAACCTCTCGCTCTCGACCAGTATCTCTGCATACAAGAGCTACAATTCGGATACCCAGTTCGTTGGCTACATAACAGCATCCTGCAGCTTCGGAAAGGGCATTACCGGCAACTACTCGACAGACTACAAGATGGAGAGTGCGAACTTCGGTCTTTCTGTTCCGATCGGAAAGGACTATCTGCAGATGAACGTCTCCAACTTCTATTACGAGGATCCGGAGAACCACACCTTCTCGGCTTCCTACTCTCATAGGACCGACCTCTTCAACATCGGTCTCAGAGGACAGGCATACGACAGGTACAACAGATACAATGGCTCTGTCAGCGTATCCACGTCAACCTTCTACGCAGGCGGTGCATTCGCCA
This sequence comes from Spirochaetales bacterium Spiro_01, assembly GCA_001604265.1. Taxonomy (GTDB): domain Bacteria; phylum Spirochaetota; class Spirochaetia; order Sphaerochaetales; family Sphaerochaetaceae; genus Bullifex. The sequence goes on along the minus strand of LVBC01000213.1, from coordinate 1,406 downwards.
TGTCCCGCTCCAGCAGGGACAACTTCATGCTGGTCAAGCCTCAGGGATCTCTCAAGGGCTCCACGATCCAGGTCGCAAGGAGCAATGGTGGCAATGCAGCCTATGTTCCTACCGTATTCGGCACCGGCGTCTACACCTCGCTCACAGCCAATACAAGGAACAACACGGTCGTCTATCTTACAGGAGAGGATAGCTTCGCAGATACACAGACGCTCTCCTATGAGCTCCATACCAATACCAGGACCGGTTTCGTCATCAAGGCAAGACTTCCTGAGGTATTCACTGTCTCCGGCATCGTCAAGATGGATGGAATTCTCAGAGCGGACTTCTCTTCGCCTGTACAGCTCGTCGTCGAGAATCCAGAGACGAACGAAAAAGTTCTCGATACTCTCAAGAATGCATACCTCTTCACGGATATCGATGGCAGGTTCATCATCTCCGATCTTCCTGTTGGTCAGTATGTCATCGACTACGACTACAACGGCAAGTGGTATGCTCTCATCTTCGATGTACCTGTTCCTGAAAACGACAAGGATAGAGTCATCGTGCTCAGAGACTTCGACTTCAGGCCTGAGAATATCCACTACATCGAAAGAGACTTCGAGGGCAACGTCGTCGGTACATACGAGGATTGTCCTGTTCCATCGATCCTCGAGGATTACGAGGGCTATGTCTACATTCCAATGGAAAGGATCACAGACAACGCATCCTTCTGGAACGAGCTCTTCCCACCGATGGAGGAGGACGACTACTGGTCGGCCTTCGAAAGCTACGATGTCGATTGGACGAATATCGAATCGGACAGCTCCGTCGAGTACATACCTCAGGTCACAAGCGCCGATTGATCTGCAACTCTCTGTTTCCAGGCCTCTTCATGAAAGATGGAGAGGTCTTTTGTTCATAGTTCTCCTCGCCTTTTGGGAATATCATTCAAGATGTAGGAAAAGAATTCAGATTATATTTTTTGTATACATATTTACAAAATAAGGAATCAGTAAATAATAATACGTGGAGAATCAGATGCAGAGCGAAGTCATAGAACAGATACTACAGGCAGAGAAGAGAGCAGAGGAGATAGTGTCCGCATCGGACAGTGAGGCCAGAAGGCTCATCCTCGATGCACAGAGCAGAGCTGCCGAGATGGTAAGCCGGGCCGAAAAAGAGAAGAAGGCCGAGAATGAAAGAATACTTTCAAAGGCCCAGGAGGAGTCCAGCAGCAGAATTGCAGAGTACAGAAGAAGAGAGCTCGCGAAGCTCGAGGAGTCTGCATCCTCCACATCCCCGAGAATCGAGAGGGCCAGTGATGAGGCTCTCGATCTTGTCTGCAGAGTGGATCTGCTGGAGGCCAGGGCTTGAGCGACGTATCACGCTACGCATTCATTAACGCGAAACTGAGGGCCAGGATT
>LVBC01000212.1 GCA_001604265.1 Spirochaetales bacterium Spiro_01 | reverse complement strand
CGAGCTGGAGGAGCACGGGATCGAACTCATAACGGACTTCGACAACTTCCTTCCCCGCATAAACATAGATGCGAACTACTTCAAGCAGGCACTGCTGAATATAATAAAGAATGCGATGAATGCGATGGAGAGTGGTGGAAAGCTCTACCTCTCTGTCGGCGTCGATGGAAACAGCGTTGTCTTCTCCATCAGGGATACAGGCTGCGGAATCCCGGAGGACAAGCTTGCAAAGATATTCGAGCCATACTTCACCACGAAGGCAAGCGGTACCGGACTTGGACTCACTGTAGTGTACAAGGTGGTCAAGGAGCTGAAGGGCGACATAAGCGTCAAGAGCACTGTCGGCGAGGGTACCGAATTCATCATAAGGCTGCCGGTCCCTGGCAGTGAGAGAAAGGTAATTGAAGGGGGGATGTGATGGCGACGATCCTTATTGCAGATGACGAGAAGAACATAAGAAGCGGACTTCAGATCGCCTTCGAGGACGAGGGGTACGATGTGCTCACTGCCGAAAATGGCGCCATCGCCTGGAATCTGATAAACACGAACAGCGTAGATCTCGTGATCACGGATATCAGGATGCCGGTGATGAGCGGCCTCGACCTGCTTGAAAAGAGCGTCTCCGCCTATCCGATGATGCCTGTCATCGTGCTGACTGGCCATGGAACTATAGAGACTGCAGTCCAGGCCTGCAAGGATGGAGCTGCCGACTTCTTCACAAAGCCTATCGACCTCGACCACCTCATCCTCACTGTCTCCAAGAGCCTTAGAAACAGGAAGGTCCTCGATGAGAACAGGCGTCTCACAGAGGAACTTGAGAAAGTAAAGAGAGAGAGCGGCTACGGGAAGATAATCGGGCAGAGCGAGAAGGTCTCGAAGATGATGGGTGTGATAAAACAGGTCGCACCTACCAACGCCAATGTCCTCATAAGCGGCGAATCCGGTGTCGGCAAGGAGCTTGTTGCAGATGCACTCCACAACCTCTCGCTGAGAAAGGACAAGCCCTTCATCAAAGTCAACTGTGCATCTCTTACTCCGACTCTTCTCGAAAGCGAGCTCTTCGGACATGAGAAGGGCGCCTTTACCGGTGCAATTGCCAGAAAGAAAGGTAGATTCGAGCTTGCAGATGGCGGAACTCTCTTTCTCGATGAAATCGGGGAGATAGACCAGAGCACCCAGGTGAAGCTGCTGAGGGTCCTACAGGAGAGACAGTTCGAGCGTGTCGGTGGCGAAGAGACGCTCACAGTGGATGTCAGGGTCGTTGCCGCAACGAACAGGAACCTTGCCGAAGAGGTCAGAAAGGGCAGCTTCCGCGAGGATCTGTATTTCAGATTGAATGTAGTCCACATAGATGTCCCACCGCTTAGGGAGAGGAAGGAGGATATCCCACTGCTTATCTCGCACTTCCTGGAGACTCTGTCGAAGAAGAACAACAAGAAGGTCGAAGGAATCTCTGCCCAGGCAAGGAAGGCGCTCTTTGCCTACTCCTGGCCTGGAAATATCAGGGAACTTCAGAATGCAATCGAGGCCGGACTTGTAATGTGCCATGGAAAGACCATAGAGCTCGAGGACCTTCCGGAGAATGTGAAGGTCGCAGAGAGAGAGGATATACTCAGCATAAAGCTCGGCTGCTCCCTCGAGGAGGTCGAGAAGGAGCTGATCACCAGGACCATCGGCTACTGTGGAGGGAACAAGACCAAGGCCGCAACTGTGCTCGGAATAGGCAGGAAGACACTTCACAGGAAGCTGCTCGAATACAATATGGAGAGTCAGGATGATTGAAGATATCCAGCTTGAGGATATCCTTTCTCCTGGAGGAATGCTCAACAGGGCGGTCTCCCGCTATGAGGAGAGGCCAGGCCAGCTTGAGATGGCGAAGATGATCGCACAGTGCTACAACAGCTCGAAGGCTGGTATCTTCGAGGCCGGTACCGGCATCGGCAAGAGCTTTGCATATCTCTCCGTTGCACTTTTGAATGCGCTCGAGAATCCTGACGAGAGGAGTGTGATAGCGACAAGCACAATAACACTCCAGAAGCAGCTATTCGACCATGACATCCCAGCCCTCGAGGAGGCCTGTGGCATGATCGTGCCATATGCGCTGATGCTCGGCCGCTCCAACTATCTCTGCCTGAGAAGACTCTACGAGAACTCGGCCTTTGCAGACCTCTTCTCGATGGACCAGAAGTCTGCCGAAGGTCAGCTTGCCACCTGGGCCGCAACGACAGAGACCGGTGTCCTCGATGACTACAAGGGGGATATGCCCTCGGGTCTTCTCAGGTCGGATATCTCAAGCGACTTCGACCTCTGCCTCTCAGGTCGCTGTCCATACTTCAACCGCTGCTTCTTCTACAGGAGCAAGCGGCTTGCAGAGAGTGCGAAGATAATTGTGACGAACCACCATCTGCTCTTTACAGACTCAAGACAGAGACTCGAGAGCGGGGAGGGTTACGATGAGCGCTTTGTCCTCCCCTCATACAGCAGATTGGTGATAGACGAGTGCCACAACATCGACCGAAATGCGACCTCTCTCTTCACAAGGAGCTTCTCGTACAGGGACCTTGCTTTCCAGATGAGGAAGATACTCCGCGTCAAGTATGGAAGCGAGAAGCAGAGCCTTCTGGAGGCTGTATGTCTCCTTTCGAACGACACTGATGCCTATAACAGGATAAATACTTCGCTCCAGAATGCCTCCCGCATCGCAGAGCGGCTCAACCAGATAATGCTATCTATCCTGCAGAGACCGGGCGAGCTCAGACTCACATCGAGATCCTTTCCTGCGCTCCAGGAGTTCTCTGAAGTCGCAATGGCGCTTGCTGAGGAGATAAAGCAGGCTGTGATTTCTGGAAACATGCTGCTTGAGAGAACTCCATTTGCCGAAGGTGAGGAGCAGAAGCATAAGACGATGCAGAGTGCTATGGACCATCTTGCAGCCTTTGTCGATGTGATACGCGACTTTGCAACCTTCAGCCTCTGGACCGATGATGTCTACTTCCTCTCAAGAAGAAGACTTGGAAGGAACCAGCAGGACAATGTCAGCATCAATATAGCACCCCTCGAGGTCGCATCGACACTGAGCGAAGCGCTCTTCTCACAGATGGATACAGTCGTCTGCTGCTCTGCAACACTGAAGGTCGACAACGAGTTCAGCTACTTCAGAAAGCAGGTAGGACTGGATAGGAGGGAGAGCCTTACAGGCTTCTACGAGTCCCCCTTCGACTTCAAGAGCAACCTTCTGCTGCTTCTGAGCCAGGATGCTCCGATGTATTCGAATGCAACTGAAAAGGAGTATGTGGAGAAGATAGTTCCCCTCATCAGTGCGGCAATAGAGGCCTCGGGAGGTGGCGCACTTGTTCTGTTCACATCAAATCAGATGATGAACGCCTGCTTTGAACGCCTCAATGGAAGCCTTCCATTCAGATGCCTTATCCAGATGCCAGATGTCTCGAGAAGCGTCCTTCTCAAGGAGTTCAAGGATGACAAGGACTCCGTTCTCTTTGCTACCCAGTCCTTCTGGGAGGGGATCGATGCACCGGGAGACACACTGCGACTTGTGATAATAACGAAGCTTCCATTTCCACAGCTCAACGAGCCCATCTTCGCCGCCCGCAGCGAGAAGATAGAGAAGGAGGGCAGAAGCTCCTTCAGGGAGATCAGCATGCCCGAGATGATAATGAAGCTCAAGCAGGGCTTTGGCAGACTTCTCAGAAGCCAGGACGATAGAGGTGTCGTCTACATGCTGGATGGCAGGATGAACAAGTGGAGGGAGTATATACTCAATCAGCTTCCAAGGAGCTTCTTCCCGGAGGAGCTGATGGAGGAGTCAGTCTCCCGCCACATCGAGAACTTCCTCTACTGACACCTGAAAATACCCCAATGTCTGTCAATATTCTTTTATAAAGTAAAAGAGATATTGGTCCTATTGGGCTATCTGATAGCCTTTTTCCATATGGCGAAGAGGACAATTGGCCATTTCTTCGCAACTTGTATTCTGCTTGCAGGAGGAGATCGAGTATGGCAAAAGGTGAAAAGTTCGAAAGGTCGGTATACAACAGACTCGTATACAATTTTGGTGATGCTTGTGTGTTCCACAACTGCCTTGTTCCAAAGAACAGCAAAGCGGATACAGAGATCGATATCGTCATGCTGACGCACAGGGCAATCTACGTCATCGAGTGCAAGAACTACAGTGGTGAGCTCTCTGGGATCGATACTGACCTGTATTGGAAGCAGCAGACTGAAAAGCATAAGGGAGTTGTGAAATCTCCAGTATTCCAGAACAGGAAGCACAGGGAAAGGCTAAAGAAGTTTCTGGGCAGGACAAGTGTTCCTGTGATTTCTGTATCTGTCCTGGCGGACAAGTGCTGCTTTGATTGTGTTGAGAGGAGCTTCGACGACTATATTGTATATAGGAAGGATATGGTCGCTCTTCTGAAGAGAGTGGAAATGGAGGGCTCGTCCATCATGACATCCAAGCTGTTTGGAAGGATAGGAAAGCTTCTGGCAGAGTGCGAAGCTGATGCTGAAGAGCTCAGGGCCTTCAAGGAAAAGATGAAGAGGATTGCAGGCTGATGAAATAAAAGGGGGCGCACTCGGCGTCCCCATATTCTCTCAGCTCTGTCGATTACTCGATGACTGCAAGGATGTCTGCCATTGAGAGGATGAGGTAGTCCTCACCATCTGCCTTTACTGCGGTTCCTGCATACTTGTCATGGAGAATCTTCTGGCCGACCTTGACCTTGATGGTCTCGTCGTCGCCAACTGCACATACTTCGGCAATCTGTGTCTTCTCCTGGCTTGTCTGTGGAATGAAGAGACCACTTGCGGTCTTCTCCTCACTTGCTGCTACCTTGACAAGTACTCTGTCGTTAAGAGGAATGATCTTCATAATCTTCTATATCTCCTATCTAATATGTAATTTACTGTATCAGATTTCTCCGACTTGATGAAATATAGCCAAGCTTTGGCCGAACGGCAAGAGAAAACGCCAAAAAGGAGAAAAATCCTTCAAATTGCAGATATGCACTTGCCATTTTGAAAAGCTTTATTATCTTTTGTCACGTAGGACATGAAAGATGGGCAGACGTTGTGATTCAGGTCTAGACCTCTTCAAGGAGGCAAAGCGAGAGATCAGAGAGGGCAGGAGAAAGGATGCAGTCTCATCCTTTATAAAGGCCTTCTATCTCAGATGCACCGACGAATCGTTCATCGACCTCAGATTCACCTGCTTCTTCCGCTATCAGTTTGCGAAGTACCTTGCCCTGAAGAAGTCCCTGAGGCTCTCGCTTCCAGAGGGCGATATGGTCTCGGATCTCATCCACTCAGTGTACGATGATTTCATGGTGAGTCTAAATGACTCGCCCTTTGCTGTGTCGAATGAGGGTATTGACCGCCTCCTGTCCACAATAGAGATCTGTTTCCCGTGTCAGGATGACACTGAAAACGAAGATGACAGAAAT